>JAGKSZ010000195.1 GCA_018991295.1 Porphyrobacter sp.
TCGCCAAGCGCATCGAGGCCGGGCGCGACATGATGATCATGGGGCTGTGTGAAAGCCCGATCACCTTCCACGCGATCATCCAGTGGTCGGAAGCCTTGAACAACGGCGACATGCAGCTGCGCGAGATCCTCGATCTTGACGCCATGCTCTCCAAGGAACCCCCGGCCGAAAAGATGGCCGAAGGCGCCGAGGATGACGACGACGACGAAATCTCCGAAGCCACCGCCGGCCCCACCATCCGCGAGGACGATGAGGTCGAGGATGAGCCCGAGGCCGATTCCGACGAGGATGAGGACGGCGAAGGCCGCCCCAAGCGCGAAGAGGAAGAGGAGGAGGACAACACCCTCTCCCTTGCCCAGATGGAAGCCGCGCTGAAGCCCGAGGCGCTGGAGCGTTTTGCGCGCATCACCACGCTGTTCAACGCCTTCGAAAAGCTGCAGGCCGAACGCGTCGATACGCTGGCGGCCGGCAATGCCTTCCCGGCGGCCAAGGAAGCCAAGTACGAACAGCTGCGCGAAGACCTCACCGCCGAGGTTGAAAGCGTGCAGTTCCACGCGACCAAGATCGAATTCCTGGTCGACAACCTCTATGCCTTCAACCGCCGGCTGACCACGCTGGGTGGGCAGATGCTGCGTCTGGCCGAGCGTCACAAGGTCAAGCGTGCCGATTTCCTTGCCGCCTATGTCGGCAACGAAATGGACGATGCCTGGATCAAGGAACGCGCCAAGAAGGACAAGAAATGGGCCGCCTTCCTTGAACGCGAGGAGGACCCGATTGAGCGCATCCGCTCCGAAATCGCGGATATCGCCGCGCAGACGGGCATGAGCCTCCCCGAGTTCCGCCGCATCGTCAACATGGTTCAGAAGGGCGAGCGCGAAGCGCGCATCGCCAAGAAGGAAATGGTTGAGGCGAACCTGCGCCTCGTCATTTCCATCGCCAAGAAATACACCAACCGCGGCCTGCAATTCCTTGATCTTATTCAGGAAGGCAATATCGGCTTGATGAAGGCGGTCGACAAGTTCGAATACCGCCGGGGCTACAAGTTCAGCACTTACGCGACGTGGTGGATCCGGCAGGCGATCACGCGGTCCATCGCGGATCAGGCGCGCACCATCCGCATTCCGGTGCACATGATCGAGACGATCAACAAGCTGGTGCGCACAAGCCGCCAATTCCTCCACGAGGAAGGCCGCGAGCCGACGCCTGAGGAAATGGCGCAGCGCCTGTCGATGCCGCTGGAGAAGGTCCGCAAGGTGATGAAGATCGCCAAGGAACCGATCAGCCTCGAAACCCCAATCGGGGACGAGGAAGACAGCCATCTGGGCGATTTCATCGAGGACAAGAACGCGATCATCCCGGTGGATGCCGCCATTCAGGCCAACCTCAAGGAAACCGTCACCCGCGTGCTGGCTTCGCTGACTCCCCGCGAGGAACGCGTGCTGCGGATGCGCTTTGGCATCGGCATGAACACCGATCACACGCTCGAAGAAGTCGGCCAGCAGTTCTCGGTGACGCGCGAACGTATCCGCCAGATCGAAGCCAAGGCGCTGCGCAAGCTCAAGCATCCCTCGCGCAGCCGCAAGATGCGGTCGTTCTTGGATCAATAGGAGATCAGGCCATGCGGGTCGCACGCTACGCCATTGCCCTTGCCGCTGCCATCCACCTAGCCGCGCCCGGCGCACTTGCGGCGCAAGATGCGGATTACGCGCCCCCGGCTGATGAACTGGCCTATGCCAATATCATCATCGACACCATGTTTCCCTCCGACCAGCGCGAGCAGATGATGGTCGAAGTGGGGGCCAATGTTGCGCGGCAGGCGGCCGATGGCATGATGACCGGCCCACTGTTTCAGGAGCCCGGTCTCAAGGCGATCATGGACCGTTACATTGATGCCCTGCCCGAAACGCTGCGCCCGCTGTTCGCGGCACACCTGCCAAAGTTGATGGAGGCGACGGCGGTTGCCTATACCCGCAAGTTCTCCCTCGAAGAACTGCGCGAAATCAGCGCCTTCGCCCAGACCCCCAGTGGCAAGACCTATTTTTCATCGGTTCAAAGCCTGCTTGGCGATCCTGTCGTGGCCGAGGCCAATCAGGCGATGTTTGCCGCCGCAGCGCCCGTGCTTCAGGCCGAACAGGCGCGGCTGCGCAAGGAAATCGAAGGCTATCTCAAGGCCAATCCTGATGCCCTGAGCCGCCTTGACCGGGCAAGTCGCCAGACCAAGGGAAAATGACCGGGGCCACCGGTCGAAAAGGCACGCCCGGGGGGTGGAGAATCTCTCCCCCAGCGCCTATAGGCCGCTCATGCGCATCGCCATCGCCTCCGATCACGCCGCTGTTGAGCTCAAAGCGGACCTTGCCGAATGGCTCATCGAAGAAGGCCACGAGGTTGCTGACCTCGGGCCGGAACCGGGCACGAGCGTCGATTATCCTGATTACGGCTACCGCCTTGCCGAAATCATCGCCGAAGGCTCGGTGGAGTATGGCATCGCGCTGTGCGGCAGCGGCATCGGCATATCGATCAGCGTCAACCGCCACCCGCAGGTGCGCTGCGCCCTTGTCAGCGAGCCGCTGTCGGCCGCCCTCGCCCGCGAACATAATGATGCCAATTGCATCGCTTTGGGCGCGCGGCTCGTAGGGATCGAAATGGCGAAGTCCTGCGTTGCTACTTTTCTTGACACCGAATTCGCCGATGCCGGCGATCCGGCCGGGCGCCACCAGCGACGGGTCGGCAAGCTTGGCAAGCCGCCCTTCTCCCCCGACCATATCGAGACCCATCAATGAGCACTGCGCCCCTCGACTTCGCCGCCCGGACCGCACCGATGGACGGCTTCTGGCATGACGATCTGGCTCACGCTGACCCGGAAATCGCCGCTGCCGTGGCCAAGGAACTCGCCCGCCAGCGCGACAAGATCGAACTGATCGCCTCTGAAAACATCGCTTCGCGCGCGGTGCTGGAAGCGGCCGGAAGCGTGTTCACCAACAAATATGCCGAAGGCTATCCGGGCAAGCGCTACTACGGCGGCTGCGATTATGCCGATGTGGTCGAAACCCTCGCCATCGAGCGCGCCAAGCAGCTGTTCGGGTGCAACTTTGCCAATGTGCAGCCCAACTCCGGCTCGCAGATGAACCAGGCGGTGTTCCTCGCCCTGCTCAACCCCGGCGACACCTTCATGGGGCTCGATCTGAACTCGGGCGGCCACCTCACCCACGGATCGCCCGTCAATATGAGCGGCAAGTGGTTCAATGTCGTCTCCTACGGGGTGAGCCGCGAGACGGAAACCATCGACATGGACGAAGTCGCGGCCAAGGCCCGCGAAAGCAAGCCCAAGATCATCATCTGCGGCGGCACCGCCTATTCGAGGCAGTGGGACTTCCCGGCCTTCCGCGCCATCGCGGACGAAGTGGGCGCGGTGCTGCTGTGCGACATGAGCCACATTTCCGGCCTCGTCGCTGGCGGCGCGCACCCCTCGCCCTTCCCGCATTGCGATATCGTCACCTCGACCACCCACAAATCCCTTCGCGGTCCGCGTTCGGGCATCATCCTGTGGAATGACGAGAAGTACACCAAGCCCTTGAACATGGCGGTGTTCCCCGGCCTTCAGGGCGGCCCGCTGATGCACATCGTTGCGGCCAAGGCGGTTGCCTTCAAGGAAGCGCTGGACCCGTCATTCCGCGATTACGCCCACCGCATCGTCGAAAACGCCCGCGCACTGGCCGCGAGCCTTGAGGAAAACGGCCTCAGGATCGTCAGCGGCGGGACCGATAATCACTCTATGCTGGTCGATCTGACAGCCAAGGACGTGACCGGCAAGGACGCCGAAAAGGGCCTCGATCGGGCCTTCCTCACCTGCAACAAGAACGGCATTCCCTACGACACCCGCTCGCCCTTCGTGACCAGCGGCATCCGCCTCGGCACGCCCGCCGGCACCACCCGCGGTTTCGGCCCGGATGAGTTCCGCACCATTGGCAAGCTCATCGCTGAAGTGGTTGAAGGCCTGTCGAAAAACGGCCCCGAGGGTGACGCCCAGATCGAAGAAAGCGTGCGCCAACGGGTCGCCACCCTTTGCGCCGCCTTCCCCGTCTATCCGGGTATGTGAGGAGCCTCACGCAATGGATCAGGAACCCCGCCAGACCCCGGAATGGGTCGAAGAGGTGAAGACCGAAGTCACCGGCATGGCCAAGGAGGGCCTGAACCACCCCTCCACCGCGCCGGTGCTGACAGGCGCGGCGATTGGCGCTGTCGCTGGCTGGGCCCTGCCTTTCGTTTCGCTCCCGGTGGGCCTGATCGCCGGAGCCGGCTTCATGCTTTATCAGAGAATCAAGAAATAACCCCCTGAATGCGCTGCCCCTTCTGCGCCCATGATGACACCCAGGTAAAGGACAGCCGCCCGACCGAGGACAATGCCTCGATCCGGAGGCGGCGTCAGTGTTCGTCCTGCGGGGCGCGGTTCACCACCTTTGAACGCGTGCAATTGCGCGAGGTGGTGGTGGTGAAGTCCGGAGACCGGCGCGAGCCGTTCGACCGGTCCAAGCTGGAGCAATCGGTCGCGCTTGCCTCGCGCAAGCGCGGGATCGATCAGGAACGGCTCGATCAGTTGATCAGCGGGATCCAGCGCCAGGTCGAAACCTCGGGCGAGGCTGAGGTGCCGTCTTCCCACATCGGGGAGCTGGTGATGGAAGGCCTGCGCCAGATCGATTCTGTCGCCTATATCCGCTTTGCCTCCGTGTACCGCGATTTCTCCGAAGCCCGCGACTTCGAGGAATTTGCGAGCACCGTCCAGCAAGCCGCGAAAGAGTAAGCTTGAAATGGCCGACCTCAACAAGCCGGTGATCGTCCTCGTGCGCCCGCAGCTGGGCGAAAATATCGGCAAGGCGGCGCGCGCGATGCTCAATTTCGGGCTGACCGAACTGCGGCTTGTGGCCCCGCGCGATGGCTGGCCCAACCCTTCGGCAGGGCCAGCGGCGGCGGGCGCGGATATCGTGCTGGAGCAGGCGCAGGTCTACGCCACCACCGCCGAGGCCGTGGCGGACTGCGCCCATGTCCACGCCACCACGGTGCGCAAGCGCGGCGTCACCAAGCCGGTGATCGGGGCGGACGAGGCCGGGCGGCAGGTGCACACGCTCTCCGGTCGTCATGCGATCATCTTCGGCCCCGAACGCTCCGGCCTCGAAACCGAAGACGTGGCGCTCGCCCGCAATATCCTCACGATCCCGATCAACCCCGAATTCGCCTCGCTCAATCTGGCGCAGGCGGTGATTCTGGTGGCCTATGAATGGTCGCGGATCGGGCGCGAGATTGCCGGGGGCGATGCCGTGCTGGTGCAGCCGACGCTGGAGGACACACTCCCCCCTGCCCCGCAGGACGAACTGGAGGGCATGATCGCCCATCTTGAACGGCTGCTGGAGCCGCGCGGCTATTTCTTCCCCGAAGCCCGCGCCGGGGCAACCCGCCGCACCTTGCGCGGCCTGTTGACCAAGCCGGGCTGGAACCATCTGGAGGTGCGCACGATGCGCGGAATCCTCAGCGCGCTGGAGCGTGGGCGGGAACGCTGACGTCGTTCGTCGATTGGGGCATGACACGGTGTTGCCATGGGCTAGGCAGGGCCTCCCCCGCTTTCAACCAAGTGAGAATGCAGATGATTTCCCTCTCCCGCATGCTGCTGGCCGGTGCCGGCGCCTTGCTGCTCGCCCCGCTTGCTGCTGCGGCAGCCCAGCCTCAGGACCAGGCCGAAGTGCCCGCGCCCGCCGCTGAAAGCCCGGAAGCCCAGCCCGAGGGAGATAGCGCCGAGGACAAGCAGGCCGAAGATGAAAAGCGTGTCTGCCGCTCGGTCCGTTCCGATCCTTCAAGCCGCCGCAAGACCCGCGTGTGCCGCACCGTCGAAGAGTGGCGCAAGCTCAACGTGCCGCTCTGAGGCGGCCCTAACGTCGAGCAGAAGTCCAGCAAATGCAAGGGCATTCATCCTGCGGCAATGCGGGATAGGTACGTTCCGGAAAGCCTTTGAAGGGAGCGCCCATCTTTGTTGCCATTGCCGCTTCGGTCCTCCCCCTGCTCGCCATCAACGCAGACGATCCGCGCCTTTACAGCCAGTTCAATTTCGTCTCCGAGGAGGCCCGAGGCGCGCTTGCCCTCGAAAATGGCGAACGCGTGCTCTGCCTTGACCGACAGAGCCGCCGTCAACGCCACCAGAGCATCTGCCTGACCAAGGCCCAATGGCGCGAGGCCATTGCGCTTGCCGAGACACAACCCAAGGGCAGCAGGCGCAAGGGTGGGTTTGAACCCATCTATGGGAACAACCTGGGTCTCGCGGCACAGATCGGGCATTATCCGGCCGCCAATCCCTGAGCAGGCTGCCTCGCAGATGCCTTGACATATCGGCAGCAGGCGCTAGACGCGCGCCTTCGCAAATGGGCCCTGCACCCCGGTGAAGCAGTGGCCGCGTTCCGCATGGCGGGACGGAGCGATGCCGGGTTGAATGACGGCCACTGGGGCCGTCCAGCACATTGAAGGATACGACATATGTCGAAGCGCAAGAGCGCCAAGTACAAGCTTGACCGCCGGATGGGCGAAAACATCTGGGGTCGCCCGAATTCGCCCGTAAACAAGCGTTCCTACGGTCCCGGCCAGCACGGCCAGCGCCGCAAGGGCAAGATGAGCGATTATGGCCTGCAGCTGCGCGCCAAGCAGAAGCTCAAGGGCTATTATGGCGACGTTACCGAAAAGCAGTTCAAGCGCACCTATGCTGAAGCTTCGCGCATGAAGGGCGATACCAGCCAGAACCTGATCGGCCTGCTCGAACAGCGTCTGGACATGGTGGTGTACCGCGCCAAGTTCGCACCCACGATCTTCGCAGCGCGTCAGATCGTCAGCCACGGTCACATCTATGTGAACGGCCAGAAGTGCAACATCGCCTCGCGCCGCGTTGCGGTGGGCGATGTCATCAGCCTCGGCAGCAAGGCCAAGGAAATGGCGCTCGTGATCGAAGCCCAGAGCCTCGCCGAGCGTGACATTCCCGATTACGTCATGCCCGATGGCACCGACAAGGTGACCTTTACCCGCGTGCCGAAGCTTGACGAAGTGCCCTACCCGGTGACGATGGAACCGAACCTGGTGGTGGAATTCTACTCGCGCTGATCGGCTTTCCGACTGCGAATACAAAAAGGGCGGCCTTGCGGGGCCGCCCTTTTTCGTTGGGGATGATGCATGGCGCTTAAGCCCTGACCCGGTCCCATTCTCCGAATTCATAGGCGATCGAGCCTTCGACGAGGCGTTCCCAGATATCCGCGATCACATCAGCGGGGATGCCGTGGGCCTCTGCCTCGGCGGTGGCGGCGGCGATCACGCTGGCCTTTCGCGCTTCGTCACGCACCGCATCGCGGGTCGGCTTGATCCGGGCGGCCGCGCGCATATAGCCGAAGCGGCGCGCCAGAAGCGCCACCAGTTCCGCATCGAGCGTATCGACCCCGGCGCGCACCTCGGCCATGGTGGTGCAATCTTCGGGGCTCAAATGATTATCGGTCATGGGGGAGCGCCCTAAAGGGTTGCAGCGCCCTTTGTCGAGTGTTCACCGCCCTTCCAGCGCGCTTTCCAGAAAGCGCCCGATATCGGCCAGCATCGTGCTGCGCACCGTGCTGTCGTCCAGCCCATGCTGGAGATCGGGATATTCGCGGTAGAGCACGCTCTTGCCCTCTGTCTTCAAGGCCCGTTCCATCGCCTGCGAATGGCGCACATCGACATTCAGATCGCGCGTCCCGTGGAAGAGCGCAACAGGGGCGGCGAAGCGGGCGGCATGGCGGCGCGGGCTGCCGGCAGCAACGTGCGGACCATCGCCGATGTAATCGCGCACAATGCGGAAATTGGTGTAGCCGCGCGCGTCTTCCGCCAGCATCGCCAGATCGGTGACCGGGGCGATGGCGGCAACCGCCTTGAACAGGCCGGGGTCAAGCACTTGCGATTGCAGCGCGGCATATCCGCCATAGGACCAGCCCACGATGGCAAGTTTGTCCGGCCTTGCAATGCCTTCCTTCACCAGCCAGCGGCCGGCATCATTGACATCGCCAATCGCCACGTCCCACGCCTTGAAGCCGTTGCGGCCGTACCACGCATCGCCATAGCCGGCCGAGCCGCGGTAATTGGGCTGGAGCACGGCATAGCCCTTGGCGATGAAATACTGCACCAGCCAGTCAAAGCCCCATTCGTCACGTGCTGCAGGGCCGCCGTGGGGCAGGACGATGGAGGGCAGGCCCTTGCCATCTGATCCCGGCGGCAGTGTGAGGTAGGCGGGGATCTGCGTGCCATCGCGCGCTGGATAGGTGACAGGGCGCATCTGGCCCATCGCCACCCCTTCAAGACGCGGGCGCAGCGGCAGCAATGGTTCAAGGCTGCGCGCATTCCGGTCGAACAGATAGACCATGCCGGGCTGGGTATCGCTCGAAGCGATCAGCAGCAGCTTGCCTTCATCCGCGCTGGCACCGACAATATTGACCAGCGGCTGATCGGGCAGCGCCTTGCCAAGATCGGCGGCGAGCTTTGCCAGCGCGGGATCGAAATAGGCGATGGCGCGCTTTTCAGTGGCGTAGCTTGCGCCCACCACCCGGTTCTTGCGGCCGATGCGGATCAGCGCGTCCACATCAACATCATCGCGTGCAATCAGCACCTTGCCCGCGCCCGATCCATCAAGCGCGACTTCGGCAATGGCTTCATAGCCATCCTTCGTGATGAAACCGATCGCCACGTTGCGCGCACTGTCAACCGCGACGGGAGACATTCCCGCGATAGTCGCACCGTCGATTGTGATCGGGCCGAGCGGCACCCAGTTGTTGCTGCCGGGCGCACGATAGAAATAGCGGAAATTGCCCGTCAGCAACCCGCCGGGCCCGGTTTCGGCCTGCATCTTGATACGCACCCGGCCCTGCTCGTCAGCGATGTAGCTGCGGGTTGCCGGGTCCGGCGCCTCACGCGCGCGGCGGCGGGCGGTGGCGGTATCGACCAGTTCTGTGCCAAGGCCCTGCTTCTCGTTGCCGAGCCTTGTGCCGATGGTTTGTTCGGGGACGAAATTGCGGGTCATCAGGATCGCGCCGGGTTCATCTGCCACATCGAGCGCGAGCACATCGCCGCCAAACTGATTGAACCCAAGGGCACGGGCCGAATCGCGGGTGCTGACAAGCTTCACATTGCCGCCATCTGCATCGACTGCGATCAAGCGGTCGAAGGGGATCAGCTGCCCTCCTTGCCCAGAGGCCATGCCCGATACCTGGCACAACAGCCGCGTATCGCTGGCCCATTGGCACCAATCGATGTCCCCGATCCTTTCCGCATTGCCGAGCACGATCTTGACCGAGGCACCGGCGGCAAAATCGATGACCTTGACGATCTCGGTATGCTCAGGCCCGGCGGCGACATAGGCGATCTTGTCGCCCGAGGGGGAAAGGCTGATGTCGATCACGTCCGGGCGCGCGCCGAAATTGATCGCGTCCTGATCGGTCACCTCCTCGGCGGCGGCGCTCACGGCGCAGGCAGCGGCAAGGATGCTGCCTGCCAGCAACACGGCTCGGCAGCGCC
>JAGKSZ010000196.1 GCA_018991295.1 Porphyrobacter sp.
GCGAGAGCAAGGTCGTGATCCGTTTCTGGATCATCGCCATCGTGCTCGCACTGATCGGGCTGTCCACGCTGAAACTGCGATAGGGGAGGGCTGCGCTCGCGTGATAACCTCGCCTGCCTTCAAGTCGAAGCGTTACGCGGTGCTTGGCCTCGCGCGCTCCGGCGCGGCGGCGGCGGAGAGCCTGCTGGCGAGCGGGGCCGAGGTGATCGCATGGGACCGTCAGCCCCATGCCCGTGCGCCCTTTGAAGGGCGCTGCCGGTTGATCGATCCGCTGGAACTGGACCTCACCGGCTTTGCAGGCGTGGTGGTCTCACCCGGCGTGCCGCTGAACACCCATCCCATCGGGCCGCACGTGTGGCAATATGGCCTGCCGGTGATCGGTGACATCGAGCTTTTCGCTGCAGCGCGGGCGCAATTGCCTGCCCACAAGGTGGTTGGCATCACCGGCACCAACGGCAAATCGACCACCACCGCTCTGGTCCACCATATCCTGCAAACGGCAGGCGTGCCGAGCCTGATGGGCGGCAATATCGGTGATCCGATCATGGGGCAGGCGGCGTTGCCGGAAGGCGGGGTCTATGTGCTGGAGCTGTCGAGCTTTCAGATCGATCTCACCTTCAGCCTCGATTGCGATATCGCCGCGCTCACCAACATCACCCCCGATCACCTTGATCGCTATGCCAGCTTCGAGGCCTATGCCGCCTCCAAGGAGCGGCTGTTCCAGATGCAGGCCAGCGGCTTCGCGGTCATCTGCGACGAGGACGAGCCGTCCGCAGGCATTGCCGAAGGGCTGGAGACATCGGGCAAGCCGCTGGTGCGGGTGAAGACCGCCGATCTTGATGCAGCAGGGCTGGCGGCAGGGCGTTCGCCCTCGCTTGCCGGGCCGCACAATGCCCAGAACGCGGCCGTGGCCGTTGCCATCTGCCGCCAGCTTGGCCTTACCACAGATCAGATCGCCGGGGGCCTTGCCACCTATCGCGGGCTGCCGCACCGCATGGAGCGGGTGTGCGAGGCGGGCGGCGTTACCTTTATCAACGATAGCAAGGCGACCAATGCCGCCTCTGCCGCGCCCGCGCTGGCTGCCTTCCCGCCCGATCCGGCGATCAACGGCGGTGCCCCGCGCATCCACTGGATCGTCGGCGGGCTGCCCAAGGAAGACGGGCTGGGGGCCTGCGGCGATCATCTTGCCAACATCGCCGCCGCCTATACCGTGGGCGAGGCCGGGCCGATGTTTGCAGGCCTGCTCGAAGGGCAGGTGCGCGTCGAACGCTGCGAGTTGATCAGCGAGGCCGTGCGCCGCGCTGTCGAAGCTGCGCGCGCGGGCGATGTGGTGCTGCTTTCGCCCGCCTGTGCCTCCTACGATCAGTTCCGCGATTACGAAAAGCGCGGGCACCACTTCCGCCAGATGGTCGGCGCGATCACGGGGTGTGAGACCTGCGCGCCGGATGCGTCCGACGAGCGGAGCATCCTGCCATGACCGTGCCCGCCTATTCCCCCGTCACCGCGCGCGGGCCCGGGGCCTATCTTGCGCCGGTGCCGGTTCAGCGCCGCTGGCGTGACATGGTCCGCATCTGGTGGCGCGAGATCGACAAGCTGCTGCTGCTGCTGATCGCATTGCTGATGGCGATGGGCATTGTTGCGGTTGCCGCTGCCTCGCCCGCGAGCGCAGACCAGCTCTCCACCGCCAGGGAGCGGGTGGGCGATTTCATGTTCTTCAAGCGCCACATCGTGTTCCAGATGATGGGCCTCAGCCTCATGATCGGCCTCAGCTTCCTCAGCCGGGATTCGGCGCGGCGGCTGGGCATCATGGTGGGCGCGGTGATGCTGGCGCTGCTGTTCGTGGTGCCCTTCATCGGGGAAGAGAAAAACGGCGCGCGGCGCTGGATCAATGTCGGCATGAGCCTGCAGCCGTCGGAATTCCTCAAGCCCGGCTTTGCGATCATCTGCGCGTGGATCCTGTCGTGGCGGCTGCGCGATCCGGGGCTGCCGGTGATTGCCTTTGTCACCGGCTTTTTCGTGCTGATTGCCGGGCTCTTGATGCTTCAGCCCAACCTTGGCGATGCGATCCTGTTCGGTGGGATCTGGCTGGTGATGGTGCTGCTGGCAGGGATGCCCTGGCAGCGCATCGCCGGGCTTGGCGGGCTGGGCGTGGTTGGCCTGACGCTGGCCTATCTGTTCTATGACAACGCCCGCCACCGTATCGACGGGTTTCTGGGCGGCGGCACGGCCTTCGATCAGGTGGACCTTGCCCAGCGCACCATCACTGCAGGCGGCTGGACCGGCACCGGCCTGTGGCTTGGCATCCGCAAGATGAACCTGCCCGAAGCCCACACCGATTACATCTTCTCGGTGATCGGTGAGGAATTCGGCCTTATCACCTGCGGGCTGATCGTGGTGCTTTATTGCGCGCTGGTGCTGCGCACCTTGCTGCGGCTGGTGGGGGAGGACAATCTGTTCGCGCTGCTGGCAGCGGCGGGCCTGATTACCCAGTTCGGCGGGCAGGCCTTCATCAACATCCTCGTCAACCTCAAGCTGTTCCCGTCCAAGGGCATGACCTTGCCGCTCATTTCCTACGGCGGTTCATCGACACTGGCGGTGTGCTTCACGCTTGGGCTATTGCTGGCGATCACCCGGCGCAATCCGTTCCTCGCCCGCGAGGGAGGGACCTTGCGCGATCTGATCGAACGCAAGGAAGGCGGCGTATGACCAGTCCTACCCCCACCGGCGCCTCGCGCCACTTTGTGCTGGCCGCGGGCGGCACCGGCGGGCACCTGATCCCGGCCTTCGCGCTGGCGAGCGAACTTCACAGCCGCGGCCATCATGTGGCGCTGATTACCGATGAACGCGGAAGCGCCATCCCCGGCAAGCCCGATTTCCTGACTGCCCATGTGCTGCCCGCTGGCCGGTTCGGCAAGAACCCGCTGGGCTGGGTGGGCGGCGTGCGCGCCGTGCTGGAAGGGCGGGCGATGGCGCTGCGCCTGTTCGATAACTTCCAGCCTTCGGCGATCGTCGGCTTTGGCGGCTATCCGGCGCTGCCTGCGCTGCTGGCGGCAACTTCGGCGGGCCTGCCGAGCATCGTCCACGAACAGAACGCCGTGCTGGGCCGTGTCAACCGGCTGCTGGCCGGGCGGGTGAATGCCATTGCGACCTCATACGACAAGGTCGATCGCCTTGCACCCAAGCACGCCCACAAGGTGCGCCTCGTCGGCAATCCGGTGCGCGCCGAGGTGGGCGCTTTGCGTGAACAGGATTTCCCGGCCTTCACCGATGAAAGCCTGCTGCGCATCCTCGTCACGGGCGGATCGCAAGGGGCGCGGGTCCTGTCCGAGGTGGTGCCTGATGGCCTTGCCATGCTGCCGCCTGCGCTGCGCCAGCGGTTGCAGATCACCCAGCAATGCCGCGCCGAAGATCTCGAAGCGGTGCGCAAGCGTTACGCTGAACACGATATCCCGGCTGAACTGGGCACCTATTTCGAAGATATGCATGAACGGCTGGCCGATGCGCACCTGTTCATCGGCCGTGCTGGCGCATCGACCATTGCCGAACTGACCGCAGTGGGCCGCCCGGCGATCCTTGTGCCGCTGCCGATTGCGACCGACGATCATCAGGCGGTCAACACCCGCGAGATGGTGAAGGCTGGCGGTGCGCGGATGATCCGGCAGGAAGCTTTCGTCCCCAAGGAACTCGCCAAGCAGATCCAGGCCATGGCGAAGAACCCGCAGAGCCTGGCCAATGCCGCGCATTGCGCCTTCAATTGCGGACGGCCCGATGCGGCCAAAGATCTTGCCGATCTGGTCGAGAGCATGAGCGGGATCGATCTGATGGACGTGATCCGCGTGGGCGAGGCCGCACCCCGCGCCGCGCAGGCAACAGCCCGCCCGCAAACCGCACCGCGGGAAACAGCCAGGGACAGCATCGAACAATGAAGGACGCCCTTCGACAAGCTCAGGATGCGCGGACGACACCCTTCACAGGAGGTCTCCTGTGAAGGGCGTCGGCACCGATATCGGCATCATCCATTTCGTAGGCATCGGCGGGATCGGCATGTCGGGCATTGCCGAGGTGATGCACAATCTGGGCTACCGGGTGCAGGGCTCGGACATTGCCGAAGGGCCAAGCGTTGAACGCCTGCGCGCGCGCGGCATGACAGTGCATATCGGGCACAAGGCCGAAAACGTCGATGGCGTCGCGGTGGTTGTCACCTCGACCGCCGTGCGCCGCACCAACCCCGAAGTCGCCGCTGCGCTGGAAGCCCGCGTGCCCGTGGTGCGCCGCGCAGAAATGCTGGCCGAACTGATGCGCCTCAAATCCACCGTCGCGGTGGCGGGCACCCACGGCAAGACCACCACCACCAGCATGATCGCAACCCTGCTGGATGCGGGCGGGATTGATCCCACCGTCATCAACGGCGGGAGCATCGAGCAAAATGGCTCCGAACGCCCGGCCCCGCCCCCCCGGCCCGGGGGGTGGGGGGGGGCCCCGGGGGGGCGGGGCGCCCCCTCCGGCCGCCCGGCCCCCCCCCCGGGGGCCCCACAATTCTTCCCCGCCCCCCCCCCCCCCCCCCGGCTT
>JAGKSZ010000197.1 GCA_018991295.1 Porphyrobacter sp.
ATGATAGCCGAAATGGAAACAGGAAGCGAGGCTGGCGAGCGTGCCGAAAGCCTCGCTGCGGGTGTTGTGATGGTCGGCGAAGACCGCGGCGTCTTGGCCGGGCAGATGGCGGTGCGGGCGGTAGGTGCCGAAATAGAACAGCTGGAGCGACGAGCCGAGCGCCGGAAGGCCGTAGAGCAGCACGATCTGCGCCATCGGCACGTCGAGCACCAGCCAGTAGATGCCGACCACGGTGTGCACGAACAGCACCGAGCGCCAGCCGAAATAGCGGCGGAAGAAGGTGCCGTACCAGCGCCAGAAATCGTCCGGGTGGTGCTCGTCGAAATCGGGATCGCCCGCATGGCCGGCCAGCTGGTGGTGGGCGAAATGCGCGTCACGCAGCTTGCGCCAGGCAAAGCCGGCATAGAGGAACAGCAGCACCGCGCCGATTACGGAATTGGCGCGCGGGTGGCCGGGAATGAGGCTCCCGTGCATCGCGTCGTGGCACACGATGAAAACCCCAACCGACAGCCAGCACTGCACCACCGCGAGCACCAGCGCGAGCGGCCAGTGCACCGCATCGAGTTCGAAGACGAACATCCCCCAGACATGGATCGCGAGCCACGTCCCCGCGATCAGCGCGGCAAGCCCCGCACCGATCATGCCGCGCAGCCTGCTTGCGGGGAGGGTCAGGGACGGTTCCATCTCAGGCATATACGCGCAGCCGGTTCACAAGGTTGCCTATACGCCTCTCGGCGCAGGCTGCAATTGCGTTTGCGCAAAGCACGCCGCCGCGGGCGCGCCTCAGTCGGTCTCGGGGAAGAAGAACTCGCGCAGGTGCTCGCCGATCCGCGCCGGGCGCAGGGTTTCGGCATCGATGCAGCACCATGATGATTGCACTTCGGCCAGCACGTCTTCGCCGCGCTTGATGAGCGTGGAGTAGAACGCGCGCGCGCCGTTGAAGCGTTCCAGCACGGTCTGCGCGATCACCGCATCTTCAAGGAAGGCGGGCTTGCGATAGGTGATCTCGTGCTTCAGTGCGACCCACGCCTTGGTGGCCACATCCTCAGCCGGAGCGATGCCGCGCCAGTGCGCCAGCACCGCATCCTGCACCCAGTTGAGATAGCGCGCATTGTTGACGTGCCCCATGAAATCGATGTCCTCCACCGCAACCGTGATCGGGTGGAAAAAGGGGCGCGCAGGAGATTCGTTTGCTGACATGAATGTAAACTAGCGCAAGATTATGACAAATTCCATTACCGACTGGCGGTGAATTGCCGCAATCTTGCCACGGCTCGGCAATCGTGCCTAAGGGGGCGCATCCCGCCCCCCAATCGATGGACCCCAGCCATGGCCAGCCGCCCCCGCACGCTTTACGAAAAGATCTGGGATGCGCACGTTGTCGAGACGCGCGATGATGGCACGGCGCTGATCTATATTGATCGCCATCTGGTCCACGAAGTCACCAGCCCGCAAGCCTTCGAGGCGCTGAAAGTGGCAGGCCGCACCGTGCGCCGTCCGGAACTGACGCTGGCGGTGCCCGATCACAACCTGCCCACAACCGCGCGGGTCGATGCCAAGGGCGCGCCCGTTCCCATCGCTGATCCCGAAAGCGCCGCCCAGCTTGCTGCGCTCGAAGTGAACGCTCCCGCTTTCGGCATCCGCTATATCCCCGCCACCGCCCGCGAACAGGGGATCGTCCATGTGGTCGGCCCCGAACAGGGTTTCTCGCTGCCCGGCACCACTATCGTCTGCGGCGATTCCCACACCGCCTGCCACGGCGGATTGGGCGCGCTCGCCTTTGGGATCGGGACAAGCGAGGTCGAACACGTTCTCGCCACGCAGACCCTGCTTTTGCAGCAATCAAAGCCCATGGAAGTGCGGGTCGACGGCGATCTTGGCCCCGGCGTTTCCGCCAAGGACCTGGTCCTCCATATCATCGGCACGATCGGTGCGGCAGGCGGCAGCGGCTATGTGATCGAATACCGGGGCCGCGTGTTCGAGGCGATGAGCGTCGAGGAACGCCTCACGGTCTGCAACATGAGCATCGAGGCAGGCGCGCGTGCAGGCCTGATCGCGCCAGATGACACCACCTTCGCCTACCTGAAAGGCCGCCCGATGGCCCCCAAAGGCGCGGAATGGGACGCGGCGGTGGCTTACTGGCGCACCTTGCGCACCGATGAAGGCGCGGCCTTCGCCAAATCGGTGACCATCAACGCCGCCGATGTCGAACCGAGCGTCACCTGGGGCACCTCCCCTGAAGATGTGGTGCCCATCAATGGCCGCGTGCCATCCCCTGAAGATTTCGCGGACGAGAGCAAGCGTGTCGCCGCGCAGAAATCGCTCGATTACATGGGCCTTGTCCCCGGCACCCCGATGACCCAAGTCCCTATCGAGAACGTCTTCATCGGCAGCTGCACCAACAGCCGCATCGAAGACCTGCGCGCCGCCGCCGCTGTCCTGAAAGGTCGCCGCAAGGCCGATAACGTGCGCTGGGCCATCGTTGTCCCGGGCTCCGGCCTTGTGAAGGCCATGGCCGAGGAAGAAGGCCTCGACAAGATCTTCACCGAAGCAGGCTTTGAATGGCGCGAGCCGGGCTGTTCGGCGTGCCTTGGCATGAACCCCGACAAGGTCCCGCCGGGCGAACGCTGCGCATCCACCAGCAACCGCAACTTCGTGGGCCGGCAAGGCCCCGGCGCGCGCACGCACCTTGTCAGCCCCGCCATGGCTGCGGCTGCCGCTGTCACCGGGCGGCTGGCCGATGTGCGCGAACTGGTGTGACGCCAACCCCTTGAAACGCGTGCCTGCGAGGCGCATGGAAAGCCCATGACCGACAAGCCCAAGAACAACACCGCCCGCAACGCCGCAATTGCCGCGGCAGGTGCCATTGGCTCTGCTGCCATCGCGGCGGCGCTGATGTATGCCGGAAAGCGCAAGAAGAAGGCCGATGATGCGCCAAGGCCGCCCGCGATCCCTTCGGGCGAACCGCCCCAGACTGACTGACAGGAACCCCATGCAGCCCCTTTCCCGCGTCCATGGCCGCGCCATTCCGCTCGGTCTCAAGAATGTCGATACCGACATCATCATCCCGGCCAAGTGGCTCAAGACCATCAGCCGCGAAGGGCTGGGCGCGGGCGCGTTCGAGAGCTTGCGGGCAGAGCCGGGCAATGTCTTCGATGATCCCGCCTACACGGGCGCGCCGATCCTGATTGCGGGCGACAATTACGGCTGCGGTTCCAGCCGCGAACACGCGGCATGGGCGATGCTCGACCTTGGCATCCGCGTGGTCATTGCACCCAGTTTTTCCGACATCCATTCGGGCAATGCGGTCAAGAACGGCATCCTGCCCGTGGTGCTGACGCAGGACGCGGTCGACCGCCTGCTGGAAGTCGCGCGTGAGGGGCTGGAAATCACCGTCGATCTCGACGCGCAGACCGTCACCACCCCCTATCAGGATCGCTTCACCTTCGAGATCGATGCCTTCCGCAAGCACTGCCTGTTGAACGGGCTCGATGAAGTCGGCCTCACGATGGCGCGGGGCGAGGCAATCGGCGGGTTCGAGGCGCAGCGCACCGCTGCCCAGCCCTGGCTGATGCGCGGCACGGCGGCTGCCTGACACAAATCACTTGGGAGAGGATTACAGATGAAAGCCATTCGCACCCACCAGACCGGCGGGCCCGAAACCCCGACGCTCGACGAGATCGATGCCCCCCCCCCCGGCGCGGGCGAAGTGCTGGTCGCGGTCAAGGCCTGCGCGATCAACTATCCCGATGGCCTCATCATCCGCGACATGTACCAGTTCAAGCCTGCCCGCCCCTTCTCGCCCGGCGGCGAGATCAGCGGTGTGATCGAGGCGGTGGGCGAAGGGGTTGAAGGCTACGGCGTGGGTGACCGCGTGCTGGCCGGGATCGGCAATGGCGGCCTCGCTGAAAAGGTCGTCGTTCCTGCAGGCCGGATGTTCAAGGTGCCCGATGGCGTCTCGTTCGAGAAGGCGGCCAGCCTGCTGATGACCTATGGCACCACCATCCACGGGCTGAAGGACCGCGGCCATATCAAGGCAGGTGACACCGTGCTGATCCTTGGCGCGGCAGGCGGCGTGGGGCTTTCCGCGATCGAATTGTCCAAGGCCTTTGGCGCCCGCGTGGTGGCTGCCGTCTCGTCCGAAGCCAAGGGCGAAGTGGCGCGCCAGGCAGGCGCGGACGAGGTGGTGATCTACCCCCGCGAAGCGATGGACAAGGATGCCTCGAAAGCCCTCGCAGACGCCTTCAAGAAGGCCTGCGGGCCGGAAGGCGCGAACATCGTCTATGACATTGTCGGCGGGCAATATTCCGAACCGGCCCTGCGCGCCATCGCGTGGGAAGGCCGCTTCCTTGTGGTCGGCTTCCCTGCCGGGATCGCCAAGATGCCGCTGAACCTGACCCTGCTGAAGTCCTGCGACATCTGCGGCGTGTTCTGGGGCGCCTTCACTGCGCGTGACCCCAAGGGTTTCCATGCGCAGGTGAACGAGCTGTTCGATCTGATGAAGGCGGGCAAGATCGACCCGCTGGTATCCGAAACCTTCCCGCTTGCCCGCGCCGGCGATGCCATCGCCAAGCTTGAAGCCCGCGAGGCGGTGGGCAAGCTGGTGGTGACGATGGATTAGTGCTGTGGGCGCGGCTTCGCCCTTGAAGCTGCGCCCGCCCGCCTCTATCGCTCCCCTTGGATCGTATCCGAAGGGACACACACACATGACCGATTTCAAGGACCGCGAACGCGCCGAGGAAGCCAAGTTCGCGCTCGACAATGAAACCGCTTTCCGCATCGCTGCGCGCCGCAACCGCCTGCTGGGCGAATGGGCCGCCGGGCTGATGAACCTCACGCCGGAAGAAACCGACGCCTACAAGAAGGCGGTGGTGCAGGCCGATTTCGAGGAATCGGGCGATGAGGATGTGGTGCGCAAGCTGCTGGGCGATCTTACCGCTGCGCAGACCGATGTCAGCGAGGCCGATATTCGCGCCAAGCTTGAGGAAATGACCATCGAAGCGCGCCGCCAGCTGCTCGGCGGGGTGTAAGCGCTCACGGAGACCTTGATATGCCGATGTCCGCACGCGAGATCGAGGACGCAATCCTCGCCGCCCTGCCCGGCGCGGTGGTGGAACTGACCGACCTTGCAGGGGACGATGACCACTGGGCCGCCACCGTCACCGCCCCGCAATTTGCAGGCCTCAGCCGCGTGGCCCAGCACAAGCTGGTCTATGGCGCGCTTGGCGGGCGGATGGGCGGGGTGCTGCACGCCTTGCAAGTCACCACTGTGGTCCCCAAGTAACCTCACAGCGAAACTCTTATTGCCAAGGGGCAATCCATCCATGTCCGATGTCAACACGCGCATTTCCGATCTCGTCACCAGCCATGATGTGGTGCTGTTCATGAAAGGCACGCCGCTGTTCCCGCAATGCGGCTTTTCGAGCCGTGCGGTGGCGATCCTCGATCATTGCGGGGTCGCCTTTGAAGGGGTTGACGTGCTTCAGGACATGGAAATCCGGCAGGGCATCAAGAACTTCTCCGACTGGCCGACCATC
>JAGKSZ010000198.1 GCA_018991295.1 Porphyrobacter sp.
CTCCCCACCCCGGGCGGGCGCGAAAATCTTGGGTAAATTGGCCGGGCGGGGGGGCCCGCAGAAGGCGGACAAAAAAGAGCGAAACCCCCCCGTGCCCGTTGACCAGGCGCCCGCGGGGGACCCCCTCCCCGGCCGGGGGCCCGCGGGAATGGGCCGGGGTTGACCCGCCCCCGCCGATCGAATTGGCAAAGGCTGAAACCGTGTTCTGGCGATTGGGGAACATCCGGCTGAAATCGCCGCCATTGGCAGCGTAACGCATCTTTTCGGTGATCGTCCAACCGGCGATATCGAACTGTGCCTCGATCCCGATGGATTTCGATTTCGCGCTCTGCCCCGTCGCAATCGGCAGGGCGACGGGCTGGTTGTTGCGATCGAGCGTCATGACCGGGCCCAGAAAGGGCGAAAGGGTCGAGTCCCGCCTGAGGTCAAAGCCGGGGAAGCTGCGGATGATGGGGGCATCATTGGTGCCGGTGATGTTGACCGCATAGGGCGCAAAAGTGGGGGTACGGTCGTCAAGCAGCTTGAAATAGGCGCGCACATAGCCGCCATCGAAAGTGCGGGTGATGTTGGCCTTGATCTGCCCGCCGCGAAAGCCGGTAAAGCCGATATCGCGCACGCCTTCGCCCTGTCGATAGAACCCGCCGACATACATTCGCGTGCTATCGCCAAGCTTGGCGCCGTAATCGAAATCGATGCGCTTTTCGTCAAAATCGAGGCCGCTGGTCACTTGCACGCGCCCGCCCACCTGCTCGCCGCTGCGCGAGATCAGGTTGACGATCCCGCCGGGCGAATTGGAGGCGAAGGTCGAGGCCGATCCGCCCCGGATCGTCTCGATCGCGTTCACGGTGAAATCATTGCGCAGATAGACATCGGTGGCGACATTGAAGAGATCGCCAAATTCCAGCACAGGAAGGCCATCTTCCTGAAATTGCATATATTTCGAACCACCCGCCGCCAGCGGCAGGCCGCGCACGGTGTAATTTGCGTTGCCTTCACCAATGCCGGTCGCCACGCGCAGGCCCGCCATGGTGCGCAGCACATCGCCAAGAGCACGCGGGCCGAAGCGCTGGATATCATCGCCCTTGAGGCTGCTCGTCGAGGTTGCGCTGTCGAGCCGGTCGCGGCCCTTGGCCATGCCGGTCGAGAAGATTTCGGCCGATGGCTTGGCCGGGGCGGCAGGTTGGGCGGCCTCGGCGTCTGCTTCGGCTTCGGTGTTCGTGGACGTGCCATCATCGGCCAGCGCCGGCGCGGCAAAGGCACTGGTGGCGGCAAGCAGCAGCAATCTGGATGTATAGGTCATGGCAATTCCCTCCCGGGTGTGCCGGGACCACCTGCGGTCCGGCTTCATCGAGTGCTGCCTTGCGCGATAGGCCGGCGGGAATTTGCAGCTGTGAAAGCGCTCCCTAGGGAGTGCTGCTAGGGACGATTGCGTGCGGGGCGCGCGTCAATCGAGGCCGCGCCAGTCGATCCATTCGCCATAGGGGTGGCACAGCGCGACCACCCGGCTCTCCCCGCGCAGGCCTGCGCCGTCCCATTGTGCGATCCTGAGTTCCACTTGGCTGCGATCAGCACGCCATTCCATGCTGATGCGCGCCAGCGGGCGATCGGGTTCGGCACGCGCCCCTGCCAGCGCGAAAGCATGATCGATCGCAGCGCGCTCAGCGGCGCTGGCATATTGCAGCACCATCGAATGGAACACCGCGCGGCGCACGCCTTGGCTTTGCGGCTGGGCAAAGCGGTGCAGCAGCCAGGCGCTGGCCAGCCCCGTATCGACCTGCGGGGGATGGGCTGCGGCAATGCCGATCGCCGCCGCCAGCCGCCCGGCCCGCGCGCTCTCACCCGGCCACACATAGGCAGCAAGGCTGCGGCGATCTTCGGTGCGGGTCACATCGAGTGGGTGGAGATCCACGCCGCGCGCTTCGGCAATGCGCAGCGGCCCTGCCGCCAGCGCCCGCCCGCGCCATTGCGGCGCCAGCACCACCGCGCTCGATGGCGCACAGGCCCCCAGCTGCCCGAGCCGCACCGCATAATGCGACACATTGAGATTGAGCCCCGCGCTCGCGCCCAGTTCCAGCACCTCGCACGGCAGGCCATCACTCCGCCCCACCTCGATCAGCGCGGCCACTAGCCCGGCGGCGCGGGCGACTTCGTTGGTCTGGGTGGGGTGCGACAGCCATCCCAGCAACGCCTCGGCCTCGTGCTCCAGCACATGGGCCAGCGCCTTGTCGAGGAGGGCCGGCGGCAGCATCCAGCCTTCGCCGTAAAGCGCATCGAGCCCGCCCGCACGCCCCTCCAGCGCCAGCGCGTGCAGCCCGGCATTGAGCCGGAAGATCACGCCATCCGACGCCAGATCGCCCGGCCAGCTTTCGATCCGACCGAACACCCGCCCCGCGCCCGGCACCACCCGCGCCAGCGCCTGCATCAGTGACGCTGCGAGTGGCTTGCCAAAGCCTTGCGCCTTGGCCGCCTCGATGCGCAGCTGCCGCACCGCACGCCCCTCGGCCGGGGCATCGGGGCAAGGCACGGCGCCAAGATCGCGGGGATTGAAAAGCAAGGACAATTGCGGGCGCCTTTAGGAGGGAGGGAGGAGGGAACAACGGAACAGGACAGAGGCGCTGGATAGGCCCCGGCCCCCAATTTTCCTCGCCGCCCCACTAAGGGATCACCGCAGGCCCGCGCTGCCCCGTAACACTACCGATCCACCCGGTGCAGGCGGCTTAAACGCACCGGTTCTAGACCCATGCTCCTGCAACCCGGCCCCAGCATCCGGCCCCGCTATCCGGCCCCGCTATCCGGACTGCTGCAGGCCGCCCATGCCCCGGCCCGCGATCGTGCGGATCGGGGCAGGAAACCGGACGAGAGGAACGCCAGCCATGCTAGACCGGATGAACATCCCCCGCCGCCTTGGCACGGCCTTTGTGCTGCTCAATGTGGTCGCGGCTGCCGTGATGATCGCCTGCGCTGTGAGCCTTGCGATGATTTCCTCGGTCACGGCGAAAAACACCGCCAGTCAGGCCATCCTTGCCGATGTGCTGGCGCTGGAAACCGCGCTGCTGCGTCAGAACAGCCAGCTGCGCGGGTTTCTGGTGACCGCCGATCAGAGCTATCTCAAATCCTATTACGAAGGCCGCGACGATTACGACAAGGCCTCGCGCAAACTGGAGGCGGCGCTGGCCGGTTCCCCGCTGGCCGACAAGGTCCGCATCAGCCGTGCCGAAACGCTCAAGTGGCGGCGCGACTGGGGCGATAGATATGTCGCCATCGTCAAGGCGGGCGGGCGCGATACGGCGCAGGCGGCGATCCGGGCTGCGGGCAAGAAGGTGCTGGTGAGCGATGCCGTCAACCCCTTGCGCGATATCCGCGATGCCCAGCACGCCGCCATTGAAGCGCAAAGCGAACGGCAGGCGCGCGTCATCACGCTGGCATGGATTGCGCTTGGGATCGGGGCGGCCATCCTGATCGGGCTGGCGCTGGTGCTGTCACGCGCGCTTGCCCGTTCGATCGCGCAGCCCATCGCCAGCCTGACCAGGGCGGTCACCAATCTTTCACGCGGGGCCACCAATGTTGCCATCCCCGGCACCGACCGCAGCGATGAACTGGGCGCCATGGCGCAGGCCATGCTGGTGTTCCGCGATGCCGCCGAAGAACGCCAGCGATCCGTGGCCGAACGCGAAGAGGCCGTCGCCCGCATCGGCCGGCAACTCGCCGCTGTTGCGCAGTCCGATCTTACCGTCCGGTTGCACGATATGCCGCCCGCCTTTGCGCAGCTGGCAGCGGATTTCAACATTGCGATGGAACGGCTGGCAGGCGCGATGGGCGCGGTCAATGACAGCATCGGCGCGATCAACCTGACCTCATCGGAAATCGAACACGCCATGACCGATCTGGCCAGCCGCAGCGAAGATCAGGCTGCGCGCCTGCAATTGTCATCCTCCACCATGGCCAGCCTGTCTGCCAATATCGAGGCCAATGCCAGCCTTGCGGTCGGCGTCAGCGGCTCGATGCGCGAGGCCCGCGAGGAGGCGGAGGGCGGCGGCGAGGTGGTGGGCCGCGCCATTCAGGCGATGGGCCAGATCGAGACCGCCAGCAGCGAAATTTCCGAAATCACCGCGATGATCGACAATATCGCCTTCCAGACCAATCTGCTTGCCCTGAACGCCGGGGTCGAGGCGGCGCGTGCCGGTGAGGCGGGCAAGGGCTTTTCGGTGGTCGCCAGCGAAGTGCGGGCGCTTTCGATGCGGGCCACCGAAGCGGCCAGCGAAATCAAGAAGCGGGTCGATGCTGTGGGTGCCCATGTGCGCACCGGGGTGGGGCTGGTCCATGAAACCGGCGCGGCGCTGGAGACGATCATCGCGCGCGTTGGCGAAGTGACCGAGGCTGTGACCCGCATTGCCGATGCGGTCAGCGAACAGAGCATTGCGCTGCGCAATGTCTCCGAAACGATCGGGGCGATGGACAAGATGACGCAAGCGAACGCGGCGATGGTGGAGGAAACCAACGCTGCCACCAAGAACCTCAACCACGAAGCGCGCCAGCTCGCCAGCACCTTTGCCGGCTTTCGCATCGGTGCGGCCAGCGGCGCGGCCGCGCAGGGCGCATCTGGCACTCTTCCTGCCCCCACCCGCGCTCGCACCCGCCGGGCCGCCTAGGGGTTCGCGCCTAGATCCTGTGCAAAGCAGCTTTCAGCCCCCCGGCCTAAGCTGTCCTGCCGGTACCCCAATCCCGAGGAATTCCCGATGATCAACTGGTTCAGAAAACACGCGCCGATCCGCCGCAAATTCACGGTGCTGATTGTGGCGAACGGGGTTCTCGGCCTGATCGATGTGACCGCCGCCTGGCTTTCGATCACGGGCATCATCAGCCAATACGCTGCGCTCGGCATCGCCTTTGTCACGATGGTGGTGCTTACGGTGAAGATGCTGATCGCAAAGGAATGGGTGGCCGCCCCCTATGTCGATACGGTGGTGCGGATGGAGGCGCTGGCGGCCGGCGATCTGGTCTCGCCGGTCCGGCATACCGAATTCACCGATTGCGTGGGCCGGATGACCAAGGCGATGGCCACGTTCCGCGATAATGCGCTCAGGCTGGAACAGGCGATGGCCGACCAGTCGGGCGCAGTGGTTGAAACCCTGTCGGCGGCTTTGGATCGTTTGGCTGAGGGGGATCTGACGCATCGCATCACGCAGATGCCTGCTGGTGAGCATCAGCGGCTGCAGGAGGCGTTCAATTCCTCGGTGGCGCGGCTTGAGGCGATGATCGGCGCGGTGCGGGCGACGGCAGGGGGTGTGCGCACCTCCTCTGACGAAATCCGCGCCGCCAGCGAAGATCTGGCCCTGCGCAACGAACAGCAGGCCGCCAGCCTCGAAGAAACCGCCGCCTCGGTCAGCACCACTGTCAGCCTCACGCGCCAGTCTGCCGAAAACGCAGGCGTGGCAAGGCGGGCCATCGCCCAGACCCATCAGCGCGCCGCCGATGGCGGGGCGGTGGTCGGCAAGGCGGTTGCGGCGATGGGCGCGATCGAACAATCCGCCCGCGAGATCACCCAGATCATCGCCGTGATCGACGGGATCGCCTTCCAGACCAATCTTCTCGCCCTCAACGCCGGGGTTGAAGCCGCGCGGGCCGGCGAGGCGGGCAAGGGCTTTGCCGTGGTCGCCAATGAAGTGCGGGCGCTGGCCCAGCGGTCGGCCGAGGCCGCGCGCGATATCAAGGCGCTGATCGACACATCGAGCGCGCATGTGGGCGAGGGGGTCAGCCTGGTGGGCGAGACCGGCACGCTGCTGGCCGAAATCGTCGCGCAGGTGGGCAGCGTGACGCGCCAGGTCGAGGAGATCGCAGAGACCACCGCCGCGCAGGCGAGCAACCTTGAACAGGTCAATGTCGCGGTCGGCAGCATCGATCGCATGACCCAGCAGAACGCCGCGATGGTCGAACAGGCGACCGCGGCGACCCGCAGCCTGTCCAGCGAAGCGCAGCGGCTGGGCGATCTGGTGGCGCAGTTCCGGGTGAGCAGCGCAGGGCACGCTGGCCATGCCGCCGCCGCCACTGCTCCGGCTGCTGTCCCGGCACTGGCCCCCGCCCCGCGCAAAACCATCGCCCCCCCCCCGCCCGCCCAACCAGCCCCCAACCCCCCCCCCCGCCGCCACCCCCCCCCCCCACCCCCCCCCCCCCCCC
>JAGKSZ010000199.1 GCA_018991295.1 Porphyrobacter sp.
ATGATGCGCGGCACCTTCGCCAATATCCGCATCAAGAACGAGATGGTGCCGGGCGTCGAGGGCGGCTTCTCGACCTACAAGGGCGAGACCATGCCGATCTACGACGCGGCGATGCGCCACAAGGAGGACGGCACGCCGCTCGTGGTCATCGGCGGCAAGGAATACGGCACCGGCTCCTCGCGCGACTGGGCGGCCAAGGGCACGATCCTGCTCGGCGTGCGCATGGTGATCGTCGAGAGCTTCGAGCGCATCCACCGCTCGAACCTCGTCGGCATGGGCGTGCTGCCGCTCCAGTTCAAGGAAGGCGACACCCGTGAGACGCTCGGCCTCAAGGCGACCGACAGCTTCTCGATCCGCGGCCTCGCCGACCTCGTGCCCGGTCAGGACGTCACGGTGGAAGTCACCCGCGAGGACGGCACGCAGTTCCACTTCACCGCGCTGTGCCGCATCGATACCGCCAACGAAATGGAATATTACCGCCACGGCGGCATTCTCCATTACGTTTTGCGCAAACTTGCGGCATAAGGAGAAGCATGACACGCCAAGAGCTTGCCCTCCTTCTTGCCCCCGCCCTGCCGCTGGCGCCGCTGATGCTGGCGCTTGCGGCCTGCGGGAGCGACGCTGGGGAAGGCAGCCGGAAGCGTGAAGCCCCTTCGGTGCCGCTCGGCTTCGAACTGGCGATGACCGGATTGGGGGCGGACACGGCGGATGATGCATCCGCTGCGCCGACCACGCTGGTAATGCTTTCACCCGCAGAGCTTGCGGCACGGATCAAGGCGGGCAATGTCCGCCTGATCGACGTGCGCACCGATGCCGAGGTTGCCGAAGGCACGATCCCCGGCGCCGAACATATCCCGCTTGACCGCTTCGATCCGGCGACGCTTGATCTGTCGGACGGGCGCGAGGTGGTGCTCTATTGCCGCTCGGGCCGCCGTTCAGCGATGGCGGGGGACAAGCTGGCGGCGCTGACCGGCGGGCCGGTTGAACATCTCGAAGGCGGGATGCTGGCATGGGAAGCGGCCGGCCAGCCGGTGGAAAATCCCAAGGCACCCTGAAGCCAGTAGCCCGAATCAAAAAGGGGTGGCCACGCAAGGCCGCCCCTTTTTTGTTCGCGGAGATGCAGCGGCTCAGCCGACCAGCTTGCGGCGCCCAAGGATCGCGGCAGCCGCAAGGCCGAACAGGATCGTCATCGGCGGTGCAGGCACATCATTGCCGCCCGACGAACCGCTGGTGGTGCTGCTGCTGCTCGACGACGAGGAACTGCTGCTCGAAGACGAAGAGCTGGAGCCCGAAGACCCGCTGCTGCCCGAGGAACCCGACGAGCTGCTGCTCGAGGAGGATGAAGACGAAGACGACGACGAGCTGCTGGTGCTGCTGGTCATGTCGCCCGAAGTGCTGCCGCCACTGGTCGCCCCGCCCGAGGAAGAGGAAGAACTGCTGCCCGAAGACGAGGACGAGGACGAACCACTCGAACTGCCGCTGCTGCCGCCCGACGAACCCGAGCTCGACGAGCCCGAGCTGGACGAGGACGATCCCGACGACGAAGAACCGGAACCTGAACCGCCAGAACCGCCCGAGCCCCCCGAGGAGGAGGAGGACGAGGAACTCGACGATGAAGAACTGGACGATGACGAAGACGACGACGAACCCGAGCTGGTCACCGCACCGGTCGAGGAACTGACGTTACCCGACGAGCTGGAGACGTTGCCGGACGAGCTCGACACGTTACCCGACGAGCTCGATACCGCGCCGGTCGACGAGGAAACCCCGCCAGTGCTGCTCGATACGTTGCCCGAGGAACTGGAAACACCGCCAGTGCTGCTCGATACTGCCCCCGAAGAGGACGAAACATTGCCCGAGGAGGAAACCGCGCCGGTCGAGGACGACACATTGCCCGAGGACGAGACCGCACCCGTGGACGACGAGACGTTGCCCGAAGTGCTGGTGCTGGACACCTGCCCGGTGCTGCTTGAAACCTGACCGGTCGAAGACGTCACCGTGCCCGACGATGAAGTGGTGGTCGAACTGAACTGACCCGAGGACGAGGTCGTCGAGGTCGAGTTGTCGATGTCGATATCGATCACCACACCGCTCGACCCGCTGCTCGAACCGCTGGTGCTACCCGAGGTCGAGGTGGTGGTGGACACCGAAACATCGCCCGACGAAGATCCGCCGCCGCCAAAGAAGCCGCCGAAGAAGCCGCCGCCAAAGCCGAGGCCGCCGCCAAAGCCACCGCCGAAACCACCACCCCAGCCACCGCCGGGGCCTCCGCCACCCGAAATCGGGGGCAAGGGCGGAAGCGGCGCGGGCATATAGGCGACCTGTGCCAGCGGCGGGCATTCATTGGCATCGTAATAGGCCTGCACCGCACCAACCGGCAGGCTCGCTGCGCCGCCGGGGCCTGCAGGGCCGACCGGCTGACATTCGATCGTGCGTTCAACGATGCGGCGACGGCGCTGTTCAGGCGTCTCGATGATGCGATCACGCGTGGTCTTGATGTACCGCGCGCCCGTTACCGGATCGACCTGGATGAGCTTGCCATCAATATTGGTCGAGAAATCGGGCGTATCGGTGTTCATGGGCTCGGCCATGCGAACCGCACCACCTTGCAACAATGCGACCCCCGCCGCAGCGGCGGACAGTTTCGCGATGGCCAGTTTGAGCGACATGGTCGAATACCCTGTTTGTTACCGAAGGCTGGCGCGGACAGGCCGCACTTCCTCCAAATCCAGCCTTCTTTTGATGTCAGAAGCGGCACAGGGGCAATCGGGTTAACCAAGCATCGCCTTCGCAAAGCGCCGGAATCGCCCCGGAATCGCGGGATTTCCGTGCGCCTGTCCCGAACTGGCACCGAAAAAGGCGGTATGGTTAGCCTCAGGGTTAACGCGGAAGCTGCGTAAGCCTTGCGACTCAGTCTTCGAACAGGCCGGACTGCGCTGGGGGTGATTCTCTGGGCGGGGCAAGCTCCAGATGGGCCCAGCCGGCATCATTGAGCACGCGGCCACGCGCGGTGCGGGCGACAAGGCCGAGCTGGATGAGATAGGGCTCGACCACCTCCTCCACCGTATCGCGCGGCTCGGCAAGGCCCGCGGCCAGCGTCTCGATGCCCACCGGCCCGCCCTTGTAGGTGGCGGCGATCATGGTGAGGTAGCGGCGGTCCATCAGATCGAGGCCAAGCCGGTCGATCTCCAGCCGGGTCAGCGCCTCGTCGGCCACCTGGCGGGTCACCGAGGCAGCGCCTGCGACATCGGCAAAGTCGCGCACGCGGCGCAGCAGGCGTCCCGCCACACGCGGCGTCCCGCGGCTGCGACGGGCGATTTCGTGGGCACCGTCAGGCGCGATGGCGAGGCCCATGAGGCCAGCGGCGCGGGTGACGACGCGCTCCAGCTCCTCATGGGTGTAGAAGTTGAGGCGGACGGGGATGCCGAAACGGTCGCGCAAGGGGGTGGTCAGCAGGCCCTGCCGGGTCGTGGCACCGATCAGCGTGAAGGGTGGCAGGTCGATCCTGACGGAACGCGCGCTCGGCCCCTCGCCGATGATCAGGTCAAGCGCGCGGTCCTCCATCGCGGGGTAAAGCACTTCCTCCACCACAGGCGAGAGGCGGTGGATCTCGTCGATGAACAGCACATCATGCGGTTCGAGATTGGTGAGCAGCGCGGCCAAGTCCCCCGCCTTGGCGATTACGGGGCCGGAAGTGGCGCGAAAGCCCACGCCCAGCTCGCCCGCGATGATCTGCGCCAGCGTGGTCTTGCCGAGGCCGGGGGGGCCGAAGAACAGCGTATGATCCATCGCCTCCCCCCGCGCGCGCGCGGCCGCGATGAAGACGGCGAGGTTCCCCTTGGCCGCTTCCTGCCCGACGAATTCGGCGAGCCTGCGCGGACGCAAGGCGGCGTCCGGGTCGCCCGGTTGGCGGGTGCCTGAATGGATTGGCGTGTGGAGGGGGTCAGTCATAAAGCCCGTCATGCTGAACTTGTTTCAGCATCCATTTGGCATCACTCTGAGACTTATGCGGCAAGAGCGCCAGCCCTGTGTCTATATTCTCACCAGCCAGCGGCATGGCACGCTCTACATCGGAGTCACCAGTGACCTTATCGGCAGGCTGTGGCAGCACCGGAATGGCGTCGTTCCCGGCTTCACCAGCCGCTACAAGGTCCAGCGTCTCGTCCGCTACGAGCTGTTCGGCGACATGGAAGGGGCGATCCTGCGCGAGAAGCAGTTGAAGCGCTGGCACCGGCAGTGGAAGATCAACCTGATCGAGAGCGAGAACCCCGATTGGCATGATCTGGCGGTGGGGTTGGGGCTGCCGCCTCTGGGGCAGCACGGACCGCGGAATGGATCCTGAAACGAGTTCAGGATGACGGAGGGAGGCTATCGCCATCACCCCGCCGCCTTCTTCAGCGCCACGCGAATGAGGTCACCCTCGCTCGCACCCTCGCCCAGCTCCTCGAGCGCGCGCGCCACGGCCTGTGCCGCCACAGCGGGCTTGAAGCCGAGGTTCTCCAGCGCGCTTGCCGCATCCGCGCCCTTGCTGCCTGAGGGGGTTGCCGCCGCGCCAACCGCAAAGCCGCCCGAGCCGCCCGGCCCAGAAGCAGGCATCGCGCCCGCCTTGTCCTTCAGCTCGTTGACGATCCGGCCCGCCAGCTTCGGTCCCACGCCCTGCGCCCGCGCCACCATCGCCGCGTCGCCGCGTCCGCAGGCGTCGCGCAGTTCTCCGGTCGAGAGCGCCGAGAGGATCGCGAGGCCCACCTTGCTGCCCACGCCCTGCACGCCGGTCAGCAGCCGGAACCAGTCGCGCTCCGCCTGCTCCGCAAAGCCCAGCAGACGCATGTCGTTCTCGCTCACCTGCAATTCGGTGTGGACGGTGCAGGCACCTGCGTTTTGGGCCCCAACCTCGCCCAAGGCGGCGAGCGTACGGCTCGAACAGTGGACGAGATACCCCACCCCGCCCACATCGACGATCGCCCAGTCCTCGCCGGTCGCATCGAGCCTGCCTGAGAGCTTCGCAATCATGTTTTGTTCCTGCCGCAAGGCTGCCCAAGCGTCCAGCCTTTATGGACAGATGCCCACACTTGCGCCAGAGAGCGACGCATGAGCTGGAACACCTTCGGGCGCGTGTTGCGCTTTACCACCTGGGGAGAGAGCCACGGGCCTGCACTGGGCGCGGTTGTTGACGGGTGCCCGCCGGGCCTCGAAATCAGCGAGAGCTTCATTCAGCCCTTCATGGATGCAAGGAAGCCCGGCACCAGCCGCTTCACTACCCAGCGGCGCGAGGATGACATCGTGCGCATCCTCTCAGGGGTGTTCGAAGGCAAGACCACCGGCACGCCGATCAG
>JAGKSZ010000200.1 GCA_018991295.1 Porphyrobacter sp.
AAGGTGATCCCCGGCGCCATCGCCAGCGGGATCGCGTTCCACTTGGAGGCCAGCGCGCAGCCGATCGCAATGCCGCACAGCGCCAGCCGCCAGCGGCCCTGTTCGGGCCGGGCGCAGGCCACGGCAAACTGCCATGCCGCCACTGCCAGCGCAGCTGCCATCACCACATCGAGCATGGCGATGCGGGCATGGATGAACAGCGGAAATCCGGTCGCCAGCAGCACCGCGAAGGTGAGGCAGGCAAAGCGGTCATGGCTGGTGTGCCACAGTGCCCGCAGCGAAGCGAAGAAGGCAAGCACGCCCGAAAGCCACGGCACGATCCGCCAGCCCAGCGGATTGTCGCCCAGCAGTGCCATGCCCAGCGCAATCAGCTCCTTGGCGAGTGGAGGGTGTTCGCGGTTGAGAAAGTGGCCGCTGCCGGTTTCGATCAGGGCCAGCCATTCGCGCGCGGCGGGGATGTAGTGGACCTCGTCGAAATAGAGGATCGAAGGCGTCGCCAGCCGCCAGCCGGTCAGCAGCGCGAACAGGCCCGTCAGCGCCAGACACCAGCCGAGGGGGTCGTGGAGGCGCAGCGGGGCGGCGGCGGGGTTTGGGGAGAGGTGCGCCTCGGCCATGACGGGGCTGGCGATTAAGGGCGGCCAGCCCCTTGGGCAAGCAGGATTATGCTGCTGGTGATCCTTGCGCCGCGCGCGACTGCTCCAGCCAGAACAGCCGGGCTGCCATGGCCAGCAGGCCGATGCTGGCAGTTGCAAGGATGAAGGCCACCCACAGCGGCACATTCATCCCTGCCGCCCGCGCGCGCGGAAGGATCAGGAAGGTGGCGATGCCGAGCGCAAACAGCAGATCCCACCACACCTGCACGCCCCACAGGTTGCTGGTGTGATTGAGCATCACCGGGAACACGCCTTCGCTGGCGATGGTGACAGCGGTGAAGGCGGCAAAGCCCGCTGACAGCGCGCCTGCCAGCAGCGCATTGCCAGGCGCAGCGGGCCGGGCGGCGATCACCACCACGGCCACAACGGCGCAGATCATCCCCCCAAGGGCGAGCGCGAGGAACGGGGTGAGGGTGTCGGGCATGGTGGGCTCCTTGCAGAAATGTAGCGGTTGCTACGTGCGCTTGTAACAGGGCGTAGCGATTGCTACAAGAGCCCCGTGCCCACCACCCGCCGCAAACCGCCGATGAGCCGCGACAGCCTGCTCCCGCTGCTGGCCGATGCCGTTCTGGCGCAAGGGCTGGGGCAGGCGAGCCTGCGCCCGCTGGCCAAGGCCGCCGGCACATCAGACCGGATGCTGCTTTATCATTTCGGCACCAAGGAGGCGCTGATCGAGGCGGTGCTCGGCCATCTTGCGCGCACCTATGCCGCCGCGATTGATGCGGCCCTCGCAGGCGAGCGCGCCCTGACTCGCGCTCAGGCGCTTGCGCGGATCCTCCAGCACGCGCGCAGCGAGGCGATGCGCCCCTTTCAGCAGCTGTGGTGGGAGATTGTCGCCGGGGCCGCCCGCGGGGTGCCGGGGTGCGAACCGGCGGCCCATGCGATGATGACCGAACTGCTCGGCTGGCTGGAAGGGCAGATGCCCGAGGGCGACCCCGATCCTGCTGGCGGGGCGCGCTATCTGCTCACCCTGATCGAAGGCACGCTGATGCTTGCTGCGATCGGCCATGCCGATACGGCGCGGGCCGGAATCCAGTCAGGCCTGCTTGCGGGCGGCCCCGCACCGGCCTAGAGACCCGCGCCATGAAGAAGACCACCGGCATGGACCGCGCCGCCACGGCCAAATGGCGCTCCGCAACCCGCGCACTGCGCGGCGGCACCTGGCGCTCCGAGCATGGGGAAACCAGCGAGGCGCTGTTCCTTTCCTCGGGCTATACCTATGACGATGCCCAGACCGTGGCCGACCGCTTTGCCGGAACCGCGCAGGGCATGACCTATTCGCGCCTCCAGAACCCGACGGTCGCGATGCTCGAAGAACGCATCGCGCTGATGGAGGGGGCTGAGGCCTGCCGCACGCAGGCCAGCGGGATGGCGGCAATGACCGCCGCCCTGCTGTGCCAGCTTTCCGCAGGCGATCACGTGGTTGCTGCGCGCGCGGCCTTTGGATCGTGCCGCTGGCTGGTCGATAGCCTCTTGCCCAAGTTCGGCATTGAAACCACCGTGATCGACAGCGCCGACAACGCCGCGTGGGACGCCGCGATCCGGCCCAACACCAAGGTGTTCTTCTTCGAGACCCCGGCCAACCCGACGCTCGATATCGTTGACATGGCTTATGTGTGCTCGCTGGCAAAGGCGCATGGGATCACCACGGTGGTCGACAATGCCTTCGCCTCGCCCGTGTTGCAGCGCCCGATGCAGTTCGGCGCGGATGTGGTGGCTTACAGCGCGACCAAGCTGATGGACGGGCAGGGCCGCGTGCTGGCGGGCGCGATCTGTGCCAGCCGCCAGTGGATCGATGAAGTGCTGATGCCCTTCCAGCGCAACACCGGCCCGACGCTTTCGGCCTTCAACGCATGGGTGGTGATGAAGGGGCTGGAAACGCTCCCCTTGCGCGCCTTCAAGCAATCCGAACAGGCAGTGGCGCTGGGCCAGTTCCTCGAACCACGCGTGACGAGGGCGGGCGGCCATCTGCTGCACCCCGGTCTGCCAAGCCACCCGCGCCACAACCTCGCGCTGGCACAGATGGATGCGACGGGTCCGATCTTCGCGCTCGATGTGGGCACGCGGGCGCGGGCCTTTGCGCTGCTCGATGCTTTGCAACTGGTCGATATCTCGAACAACATCGGCGATGCGCGCAGCCTGATGTGCCACCCGGCGTCCACCACCCACGCCGGCCTGACCGACGAAGCTCGCGCCGCGATGGGCGTGACCGAAGGGCTGTTGCGGATCAATGTGGGGCTGGAAGATATCGAGGACCTGATCGAGGACATGGATCAGGCATTGAGCGCGGCGGGGATGTGAAGGCCGGGCGGGGGTTCGGGGTGGCGCTGGCGCTGATTGCGCTGGCGGGGGGCGGCGGGGCGGGCGGTCGGGGCGCCCAGCCGCCCCCAACCCCCGCCACGCCCCCCCCCCCCCCCCCCCCCTCCCACCGTCCCCCCCCCGCCCGGACACCGGCCCCCCGCCCCCCCCCCCCC
>JAGKSZ010000201.1 GCA_018991295.1 Porphyrobacter sp.
TTTGCGACCTTTGCCAATCTTCAATGGGGGACCGAGTTGTTCGGCCCGCTTCTTCTGACCGAAGAAATCCTGAGCACACCGCTGGACTACAAGGATTTCGCCCTGACCGTGCCCGCCGGCCCCGGCCTTGGCATCGCGCTTGACGATGACCGGGTCGCCTTTTTCGCCCGTGACGGGCTGAACCGTCGCCCGGCCTCCTGAGGAGATCACCATGTTGTTCCATATCAGAATGGATGTTCGCCTTCCGAGGGATCTGCCAGATGACGAGGCCGCTGCAATTCTCGCCCGTGAGAAGGCCTATTCACAGCAGCTGCAGGCCAGCGGCAAATGGCGCCACATCTGGCGGCTGGCCGGCGAATACGCGAATTTCAGCATCTTTGATGTCAGCGGCAATGAAGAATTGCACCAGATCCTGACCGGTCTACCCCTGTTTCCCTTTATGGAAATCGAGGTAACGCCCCTGCTGCGCCATCCGTCCTCGATCCGGGACGACGACAGCTGACGCCAGGTTCAGGACCGGCAGAGGGGCCGGTCCCCCCAGTCCATACGAATCCAGGAGGAGCTATCATGACTGTTTCCATCTTCAATCGCCCCGATATTCAGGATTTCCTGAACGAGTTGAGCGGTCTGAACGCGGCGGGCGGCAATGCCCGCATGAAAGAGATCACCCATCGCCTGATGTCAGACCTGTTCAAGGCCATCGACGATCTGAACATCACCCCCGATGAATACTGGACCGGCATCGCCTGGCTGAACGAGATCGGCGCCGCCGGGCAGGCCGGGCTGATCTCGCCAGGGCTGGGGCTGGACCATTATATCGACGAACGCCTCGACGCGATCGACGCCGAGCTTGGCATCAACAACCCGACCCCGCGCACCATCGAAGGCCCGCTCTATGTGGCGGGCGCGCCGGAATCTGTTGGCTTTGCCCGGCTTGATGATGGCCGCGATCTCGAAGGCAAAACGCTGATCATGCATGGCGTAGTGCATGATGCCGATGGCAAACCGCTGCCCGGCGCCAAGGTCGAGGTTTGGCATTGCGACACCCGCGGCTTTTATTCCCATTTCGACCCGACCGGCCTGCAGGCGCCCTTCAACATGCGCCGCACGATTATTGCCGATGAAAATGGCCGCTACAAGTTCCAGAGCATCCTGCCATCAGGCTATGGTGTGCCGCCAGGAAGCCCGACCGAAAAGCTCTTGTCAGCACTTGGCCGCCATGGTCAGCGTCCTGCACATATCCACTTCTTTGTCAGCGCCGATGGTCACCGCAAGCTGACCACCCAGATCAATATCGAGGGTGATCCCCTGATCAATGATGACTTCGCCTATGCGACCCGTGAAGGCCTGGTGCCTGCTGTGACCGAGCGCGATGACGAGGCAAGCATCCACGCGAACGGCCTGAACGGTCCCTTTGCGGAGATCGAATGGGACATCTACCTGACCCAGCTTGTCGGTGGCGTGGACAATCAGGTCAACAAACAGCGCAAGCGCGCGGCGGCCTGATCGCCTTGCCTCTGGCCCGGTTTGCGGATCGGGCCAGAGAGTTTTGTCGCGGTTCAGTCTAGTTCCTCGGACCTTCAAGCAGCGCCAGACTGACGCCACCCGTAATCGTGCGCTGCTGGTTGGCGCGCTGCCATGGCGCGGCGCCACGTCGGCGCAATCACGACCGACAGGGCCAGCACCATTGGGGTTCCGAATACACCACCGCAAACGTCGGATTGCGCGCCGAGGCGTTCACCGTCTGCATGGCCTCGATCGCGACGCCTGACGCGATGGTGTTCAGCCCGCCAATGGTCGAAACCCGCCAAGCGAAGAAGAAGCCTGAACTCGGCTTTGTTGCGCAAATCGCGTGATGGTCGGAGTTTCCCTTTCCCCGGACAGACCTATCCTTCGTGCTGCGTGAGCGGTGTCCCGAGGGCGGTGAAGCGGTTGAGTATGGCCGCCTTGATCTGAAGCTCGGCGACCTGGCGGTCGAAGTCCCGTGCCGTGACGCGCTCGCCCAGCAGCTTGAAGCAGCGCATCTTGGCCTCGACTAGGCTTCGTCGGTGGTAACCGGTCCAGCGCTTCCAGATGGCCCGACCAAGGCGGCGGCAACTGCGAAGGGCATCGTTGCGCACAGCCGCACCTGCCGTATGTTCCTTCCACGGCTTTTCCGTTCCTGCGGGGTGGGATGACTGCAGCGGCCCCGCGTTCCGCGATGGCGGCGTGGCAGGCGCGAGTGTCGTAGGCACCGTCGGCTGTAACCATACCAAGGGGCTGATCGCCGGGGATCTGATCCAGCAGCTCGGGCAGGATGGGCGCATCACCAACCCGGCTGCCGGTGACCTCGATGGCTCGGATTTCCAGCGTTTCCGCATCGATCCCCAGGTGAACCTTGCGCCAATCGCGCGGCTTCGACGGCCCATGCTTCTTGGCAAACCACTCGCCATCGCCTTCGGCCTTCACACCCGTGCTGTCGATCAAGAGGTGCAGCGCTCCGGTGCTGGGGCGATAGGGGATGTGGACTGTCAGGGCCTTCTGGCGGCGGCACAGCGTGCTGAAGTCCGGGACCGGCCAATCAAGCCCGGCCAGATCCAGCAGGCTGGCAACCATCCCGGTCGTCTGCCGCAACGGCAACCCGAAGAGCGCCTTCAGCGTCAGGCAAGCCTGGATCGCGGCGTCAGTAAAGACGGGCTGACGCCCGCGCTTGCCAGTCGGCCCGGCAAGCCACTGCGTCTCGGGATCAAACCAGATCAGCAACGATCCCCGCTTCGAGAGTGCGGCGTTGTACTCAGGCCAGTTCGTGGTGCGGTAGGTCGGCGGCTTCGGTCTGCTCATGCAGCCTGACTAACAGACTGGATTCGCAGAGTGAATCCCTCACAGCATTTGCGCAACAAAGCCGGAACCGGTTGATCTCTATTCGGCCACGACAGCCACGCACATCACGCTCGAAGCAGCACCCGGCAGAGGGCCGGAATTGGCAGCCTTGCTGACCGCAGCTGGTCCCATCGTCGGAGAAACCGAACCCGGCACATTGTTCGGGGCGGCGCTGCAGATTGACGAAACATCCTTCGCAATCTTCGACATCTTCACCAACAATGCTGGCCGTGAAGCACACTTTGCCGGTCAAGTCGCCGGGCTGCTGAACGAACGGGCAGCGGAGTTGGTCGCTGGCGGGTGGGACGACGGTGTGGTCGCTAACGTCCACAACTTCGACATCCTCGCCATCAAGTAACGCGATGTGACAGGAACAAGAGGCGCCTGGTGCAACGCATCAGGCGCTTTGCCGAACGAATTTAGATTCACCGTGAAGCGGTCGTTCGAGTAACTGCAGCGAATTAGCGCTTTGTCCGCATTACTGACCTTCATCCTTTGCGCAGCGACCGTCCGCTCTCCGCCCATTGCGTCCTACGACGTGCGCAGGGGGCACACTTGTCTACCAAGATCGGCAGCGCCGATCACACGGCACGCGATAGGCCCGGCCGCGCACCAGCGCCGTGGCCG
>JAGKSZ010000202.1 GCA_018991295.1 Porphyrobacter sp.
GACCGCTTCTACCCCGCCTTCCAGTTCGTGTTGTGGGGCGGCAAATCGCCGCGCGCGGCGCTTGAGGCGGCGATGGTTGATGCAGCGGGCGAGGCCTAGGACAGGTTCCGTTCCTCCTGAGCTTGTCAAAGGACCGCATTTTCTTCTGGCGTTGCGTGAGCAGAAGAAGGACTGCCCTTCGGCAAGCTCAGGGCGAACGGATGTTGTGACATGAACCACCTTCTCATCATCGGTTGCGGCAACATGGGCGGGGCGATGCTGGCCGGGTGGCTGGCGGCGGGCGAGGCGCCTGCGCGTTTCAGCGTCCTTGACCCGGCCTTGCCGCAAGCGCCCGATGGCGTTGCGCTCTACCGCGATGCCGCCGAGGTGCCGGGCACGCATGATGCGGTGCTGCTCGGCTTCAAGCCGCAGCAACTCGGCCAGTTGGGGCCGGGCCTTCAGGGCCTGACCGCGGGCCGCACGGTCTGTTCGCTGCTGGCCGGGATCACAATTGCGCAGCTTGATGCGGCCTTCCCTCAGGCCACAGCGCACATCCGGGTGATGCCCAACCTTGCTGCGCGGATCAACAAATCGCCGGTGATCCTCAGCCAGCATGGGCTGGACGAAGCCGCCCGCGCCGCCGCCTTTGCCCTGTTCGATCAGCTTGGCAGCGCGGTGTGGCTGGAGGACGAGGCGCAGTTCGATCTGGTGACCGCCCTTGCCGGATCGGGGCCGGGCTTTGTCTATCGCTTTATCGATGCGCTGGCGGGCGCGGCCTGCGATCTGGGGCTGGACGAGGCGACCGCCGCCAGCCTTGCGCTTGCCACGGTCGAAGGCGCCGCCGCGCTCGCGGCCGCATCGGATGTCAGCCCCGCCACCCTTGCCGACCGCGTGGCCAGCCCCGGCGGCATGACCCGCGAGGGGCTCAATGTGCTCGATGCCGATGCGGCCCTGCGCCGGTTGCTGGCAGCAACCCTGGCCGCCACGCGTGACAAAGGGGCGGCGCTATCGCAGGGCAGTTAAGATTAACGCACGTTAATCTGAACGAATTGCGCCGAATGCAATCCGGTTTCACTTGAAAAGCCCGGACGAAACCCCGATATTCGCAGCACTGGAGAGCCGGGGCATGTCCCGCGCTCCTACACGGAAAGGCTAAGGGTTACGCAATGGCTGACTGGAAAGACACCTCGCGCGATGCGCAGCGTCTGGGCGCCGTCCCGCGCGCCGGAGGCGATGTCGCGGGCCGCGTGAGCTATGACGAGGGCCTGCGCAAGCATATGCTCTCGATCTACAATTACATGACTTCAGGCGTGCTGCTGACCGCGATTGTGGCGCTGCTGTTTGTCAATTCGCCGCTGTTCGGGCTGGCGTTCGAAACCGTGGTGACCCCGGCGGGCACCGGCGTGCGTCCGACCGGCCTTGGCTGGCTGATCACCCTGTCGCCGCTCGCCATCATGCTGTTCTGGTGGTTTGGCGCAGCGCGGGCCAGCACGGGCGCGCTTCAGGTGGCCTTCTGGTCGTTTGCGGTGACTTTCGGCCTGTCGTTCTCGACGCTGTTCATCACCTACACCGACAGTTCGATTGCAACGGCGTTCTTTGCAGCGGCGGCGGCCTTTGCCGGCCTGTCGCTGTGGGGCTACACCACCAAGAAGGACATCAGCGGCTGGGGCAGCTTCCTTATCATGGGCGTGTTCGGCCTGATCGCGGCGAGCATCATCAACATGTTCTTCCCCTCGGGCGCGATGGGCTTTGTGATCAGCGTGCTTGGCGTGCTGATCTTCGCGGGCCTTACCGCCTATGATACGCAGCGGCTGAAGCAGGAATACAGCTACGTGCGCGGGACCGAAATGGCGGGCCGTGCGGTGATTTTCGGGGCGCTCAACCTGTACCTCGATTTCATCAACCTGTTCATCTACTTGCTGCGCCTGCTGGGCAACCGCGAGTAAGCGTTCCGCCTTGCGCGCAGGGACACTGCCTGCCGCAGGATTGTTGAAAGATCGAATGCCCGGGGGCCCAAGCGGCTTCCCGGGCATTTGCATTGTTAGCCTTAACGGCTATCGCGTCGCTTCATGCTTGAGCAAGCCGCAGCGGCGCATTCGTGCGCCCGGCTGTGGCAAACCCCGACCGCAGCAGGAGAGAGATACCCCCGATGAGCGCGGCCCCTAACACGCCCACCCCGTCCTCGCGCACCACCACGCGCACCCCTTTTGGCCTTGCCGTTACCACGCTGGCAGTGGGAAGCGCGCTGATCGCTGCCTGCGCGACGCCTGCGCCGCCGCCGCCCCCGCCGCCTCCGCCGCCCCCGCCGCCTGCTGCCGTGGTCGAGGCCGTGCCCTATCGCCCGCTGCCGCCGGGCGGCGCGCACTATGTGATGGATCTGCCGGCGCGCGGGCCTGACGGGCGCCGCATCACGGTCAATTCGCAGCTGTCGAACGATCAGCTGGTCTGGAACCTGCGTTCGGCCTGGAATGTCGCCGCGCTCAATTGCCTCGCGCCCGAATATCAGCCGATCCTGGACGGCTATCGCGCCTTCCTTTCCCAGAACGTCAAGGGGCTGAAGGCGGTCAATGACCGCATCGAAAAAAGCTACACCAGCCGTTTCCGCGTGCGCCGCGATGCGATTGTGGCGCGTGATGGTTACACCACACAGGTCTATAACTTCTTTGCCGAGCCTGCCGCGCGGGCCGGTTTCTGCCGCGCTGCGCTCGACATGGCGAACCGCGCGCTGGCCGCCCCGCCGCGCGATCCGCTCGCCTTTGCGCAGGCCAATTTTGACGGGCTGCTGCTGCCCTTCGAGGAATTCTTCGACGAATACGAGGCCTACCAGCGCGCTTCGGCCGAATGGGACGCAAAATGGGGCGCGCAGTTCGGTGCCTCGCAGCCGGGCTGGGTGGCAGTCCAGCAGCACCGCGCCGGGCTGGTGAGCGATCCGGGGATGGGTGTGACCCAGACCGTGATCGATCCGTTGACCGGGCTGCCGGTCCCGGTCATTCCGGTGACCGAAGGTGTGACGTCGCAGCCGGTGGTGCAGCCGATCGCGCCGCTCACCGGCACCGCGCCGGGCAGCAAGTAACACGGGCCGGGCAGGGCGCGGCAGCGGCGCAAAATCGCCGTTGCAAGCCCTCATGCTTGGCGCTAATGCGCGCGCTCTTGCCATATTGGCAGGGCGCAAACTGGAACGGGGCCGTAGCTCAGATGGGAGAGCGCGTCGTTCGCAATGACGAGGTCAGGGGTTCGATCCCCCTCGGCTCCACCAGTTTCGATAGTGACCGGCCAGCACAGGCGGTTCTCAAGGCTTCAATGCGCTGATCCCCATCCCATCCCGATCGAAGCGGGTATGGGGCGGTCAGGCTTGACCTCATTGCCTACCCGGCAGATAGACAATCTGCCATGCTGTCCCAGAAAACCCGCTATGCCATCCGGGCCATGCAGCACCTTGCCGATACCTATGGGCAGGGGCCGGTGCAGCTTGCCGCGATTGCCGAGGCGCAGAACATTCCCGACAAGTTCCTCACTGTGATCCTGTCCGAACTGACCCGGTCAGGGCTGGTTGAATCCCGGCGCGGGCGCGAGGGCGGGTACTGGCTGGCGATCCCGCCGATCGACATCACCTATGGCGACCTCATCCGCCATATGCGCGGCAGCCTGGCGCTGGTGCCCTGTGCCAGCCGCTACGCCCACGAAAAGTGCAAGAACTGCCTTGCGGAAGGTGAATGCCGGACGCGCGCCCTGCTGCTTGATGTGCGCGACCGCACCGCGCAGATCCTTGACGCGATCCGCCTGTCCGACCCGATCACCCCCGTTCCATCCTTTGCCGAGGACACGGCCTGATCCGCGCTGATCGATCCGCAAATCTCCGCGCTCACCGATGATGTCGTCGATGGCAGCGTGAGCGAGGCGACCTTCGGCCGGGCGATGATCTGGGTTTCGCTGAGCCGGCTGGCGGGCATTCTTGCGGCGCAGGTGATGCTGGTGCCCGCAGCGGTGGTGATCGCCCGGGCGGCGGGTTGGCTGCAAGCGCAAGCGGGCCGAGCGGCCTCACCCCTGTTGTTTACGCCACTTGTCGTCAGCCTTCCCTGACGCTATCCACCTCCTCGCGCCAAGGTAACGGGAATGCGGTTCAAATCCGCAGCTGTCCCTGCAACTGTAAGCGGTGAGTGTGAGATGCGCGCCCGGTGAAACGGGCAGCCACTGGGGGTCTTCGGACCACCGGGAAGGCGAGCATCCCATGCGCTGATCCGTGAGCCAGGAGACCGACCGGGGCGTGTCGCTCTTTGCTTGGTTCAGGGGTTGGCCAGGCGCGGAAAAACACTTTCGTTGTGAGCGACATCGCTGGGCTGTGGGGTGGGCAAGCTCCCCTCGCGGCCACCATGTTGCTGATGACGGGAGGAATCCGTGAAGAATTTTGCATTATTGAGTGGCGTCGCTGCGGCGGCGCTGGTTTGGGCTGTGCCTGTGTGGGCGCAGGAGGACGGCAAGACGCCGGGCCAATGCTATGTGGTCGGCGGCGAAGAGCCTGGAAGCGAGTCCTACCTGTGCTATTCCGGCAAGGACATCCTCGTTTCCGCAAGCCGTGCCGCGTCGGTGCTGCGCGAGGACTTCACCGGCTCCGCCCTCGTCATCACCGCCGAACAGTTCGAACAGCGCCAGACCCGCGACATTGCCGACATCCTGCGCGATGTCCCGGGCGTCGCGGTCGCAGGCGTGGCGGGCCAGACCCAGATTCGCCTGCGCGGCTCGGAAGCCAACCACGTGCTGGTGCTGGTCGACGGCATCGAAGTCTCCGATCCCTTCGCGGGCGAGTTCGACGTGGGCACGCTCCAGGCCGAACCCGGCGCGCGGGTCGAGGTGCTGCGGGGGCCGCAATCGGCGCTCTATGGCTCGGACGCAATCGGCGGGGTGGTCGCCTATGAAAGCGCCAGCGGGCGCGGGCGGCCGGGCTTCGGGGCGCGGATAAAGGGCGGCACGCAAGGCAAGCCCAAAGGCGCGCGACGGTATGGCGCGGCGGGCAATGATTGGGACGCCGCCCTCTCCGCCGTCGTTGTCAGCACCGACGGCCAGCCCAAT
>JAGKSZ010000203.1 GCA_018991295.1 Porphyrobacter sp.
CCTTGGCCTTGCCGTACTTCTTGCGCTCGACCACGCGCGGGTCGCGGGTCAGGAAGCCGGCCTTCTTGAGGATCGCGCGTAGCTCCGGCTCGTAGTTGCACAGCGCGCGGGAGATGCCGTGGCGCACCGCGCCGGCCTGGCCGGACAGCCCGCCGCCGCTCACCGAGCAGATCACGTCGAACTGCTGGTAGCGGTCGGCGACCAGGAAGGGCTGCGTGATCAGCATGCGCAGCACGGGGCGCGCGAAGTACTTGGACTGCGGCTTGCCGTTGATCTCGATGGAGCCCTTGCCCGGCTTCACCCACACGCGGGCCACGGCGTCCTTGCGGCGGCCGGTGGCATAGGCGCGGCCCTGCGCGTCGATTTCACGCTCACGCAGGGGGGCGGCCACACGGGCGATTTCGGCAGCGTCGCCCTGCGGCACGCCAGCGGCGATGTCCTTCAGATCAGCCAGATCCGAGACGGTTGCGGTTTCGTCAGCCATTATGCGGCCACCTTGTTCTTGCGGTTCATGGAAGCAACGTCGAGCACCTGCGGCTTCTGGCCATCATGGGGATGCTCGGTGCCGGCATAGAGGTGCAGCGCCTTCATCTGCTGACGGCCCAGGGGCCCGCGCGGAATCATGCGTTCCACGGCCTTTTCGAGCACACGTTCCGGGAAACGACCGCCCAGCACCTTGGCGGGGGTGGTTTCCTTGATGCCGCCGGGGTGGCCGGTGTGCTTGTAATAGACCTTGTCGCCCATCTTGTTGCCGGTGAACTTCACCTTCTCGACGTTGATGACGATCACGTGATCGCCGCAATCAACGTGCGGGGTGTAGCTCGGCTTGGTCTTGCCGCGCAGGATGTTGGCGATGATCGAGGCCAGACGACCCACGACGAGACCGTCGGCGTCGATGATGTGCCAGTTCTTTTCGACCTCGGCCGGTTTGATCGACCGGGTCTGCTTGGTGAGCGCCTTCATGGCATGTGTCCTTGGTTCAAATCCGAGCTTCGCGGAAAATGTCCGGAAGAATCGCCCCCTTGGGCCGCAGCCCGGGAGGAGAAGTGGCGCGCAAATGTCGCCGGAGGGGCGCAAAGTCAAGCAAAAGCGCCGTTTCGCGGTACGGTAAAATAATACCGCTATCCGGAAACGCTCCCCCCAAGCCACGCAAAGTTTGCCGGATGCACCGCGTCGGCCTGCCAGCCGATGATTGCCGGGGTATCATAGGGATGGAGTTCGCCGAGGCGTTCGACAACATCATCGAGCCGTTCTGCGGTGGTCTTGAACAACACGGCTACCTCGCTCCCGGTGGCGCGCGCGCCGTCCCAGACAAAGCGGCTTTCGATGGGCCCAAGGATATTGGCGCAGGCGATCAGGCGGTCATCGAGCAGCGCGTCAGCGGCGGCGCGGGCAGCGTCCACGTCCGGGAAGGGGCACCAGACGAGCGCGGCGCTCATGCAGATATCCGGGCCGCGCCGTGGGAATGCATCGCCCGCACTGTCGCAGCCACAGTCAGCGCGCCGACCAGCTGGTGCGCGGCAGCGATCCAGAGGGAGACGCCGCTCATCACGGTGGCAATGCCGAGCAACACCATGGTGCCGAAGGCCGAATGCACCGCGATAGAGGCGAACCGGTCGCTCTTGCGCACCGCGCGCGCCAGCCACACCAGCGCGGCCACCGCGATCCACGCCCACCAGCGGTGCAGGAAGTGGAGGAGGAAGGGATCGTTGGTCAGCGTCCACACCACGCCGCCCGACCAGTCGATCTCGGGAACCAGCCGCCCGTTCATCAGCGGCCAGTCGTTTGCGGCGTGCCCGGCATTGAGCCCCGCCACCCACGCGCCGAGCAGCAGCTGGATGAACAGCACCGCGCCCACCACGCCTGCGCCCACCGTGAGCGGCGCAGGGCGCGCAGCAGGATCGCGGGCGAGGATGCGCAGATCGCGGGCGGTCCACACCAGCCCCGCCAACAGGAACAGCGCGGTCAGGAGGTGCGCGGCGAGGCGGAAGTGGCTGACATCGGTAAGGTCCGTCTCGCCCACGCCCGATGACACCATGTACCATCCCAGCGCACCCTGCCCGCAGATCAGCGCGAACATCGCAGCCAGCCGCCAGCCATAGCCGGAAGGAATCGCGCGCCGCACCGCGAAGACGATCAGCGGCAGCAGGAAGGCAAGGCCGATCACCCGGCCCAGAATGCGGTGGAACCACTCCCAGAAGAAGATGAACTTGAACGCCGCCAGGTCCATGCCGGCAGGGCCGCTTTCCATGCGGTATTCCGCGGTAAGGCGATACTTGGCGAATTCCGCCGTCCATGCGCTTTCTGTGAGGGGAGGAAGGATCCCGCTCACCACGTTCCATTCGGTGATCGAAAGCCCGCTTTCGGTAAGCCGCGTGATCCCGCCGACAACCACGATCGTCACCACCAGCGCCGCGACGATCTCAAGCCAGCGGGCGATGGCGAGCGGGCGCGCACGCGTGTCGGCGCGGGCCGGAAACAGGTTGGACACGGATGCGGAAGTGGCCATGATGGGCTGCTCTTTGTCCACCTGTGCCCCCGTGCGCAAGCCTGTTCGCCGCAAGGCGCTGTGCGATAAGCGCAAGTTGGGGTTGCAGGATGTAACAACATTACATATGTGCAGCCCTGTAATGACCCCCGATGCCCTTCCCCCCGCGAGTCGCCCCTCGCTCAGGCGCCGACTCGATCAGCTCGGGATTGGGCTTGCGGGGCTGTGTGCGCTGCATTGCCTGCTGACGCTGGGTATCGTGTCCGCACTCGGGCTGGGCGGGCACTTCCTGATGGACGAGAATATCCACCGCGTCGGCCTGATCCTCGCGCTTGGCGTGGCGGGTTGGGCGATTGGCTGGGGGATGCTGCGTCACGGGCGGCGGCTGCCCTTTGCGGTGGCGCTTGGGGGCCTTGTGCTGATGGGTCTGGCGCTGCTGGTGCCGCACGGGACCAACGAATTCCTGCTGACGCTGGTGGGGGTGGCGATTGTCTCGGCCGCGCACTGGCTCAACCTGCGGGCGGCGCGCTGATCAAAACGCACGGGTTGCCTGACGGGCGCGAGGGACTATGTCACCGCCCATGACCAAGAGCATTACCCTGAACGGCGCCCCGCATCGTACGGCTGCTGCAACCATTTCCGATCTGGTGCGCGAACTGGAGCTTGTCCCCGAAAAGGTCGCGGTGGAGCGCAACGGCGCCATCGTCCCCCGCTCGACCCTTGCCGATGCCCCGCTGACCGAGGGTGACGTGCTGGAAATCGTGCATTTTGTGGGCGGAGGCGATCATGCAGGTGCGGACACCTGGACCGTTGCGGGCCGGACCTTCACTTCGCGCCTGATCGTCGGCACCG
>JAGKSZ010000204.1 GCA_018991295.1 Porphyrobacter sp.
GACAAGCTCAGGGCGAACGGGAGGAGGGGCTGCTTGCTTCCCCCCGCCCGCCACACCCTCTTCACCCTCGGTTCAGGCCCCCGGCACTAGACAAGGGGGGCTGCGTGGGGGCATTGGTTCTGGTGTCACGCCCGGCGCGACCATAGAGGAATCCCTTGCCATGAAACCGCTGTTCGCCCCTGCCGCTCTCGCCCTGATGGCCGCCGCCAGCCCGGCCGCTGCGCAAAGCGCCGACGAGAAGATCAACATGGTGATCGCCTACAACGAATCCGAATGCCCCGTTGCCCAGCCCGGCGAATTGGTGGTGTGCGAGATTCTGGTCGAGGAGGACCGCTACCGCATCCCTTCGAACCTGCGTTACAGCAACAACCCAGCCAACCAGTCGCCCGCCCGGCAGGTCGATCAGATCAAATATGTCGGTGATTTCGGCGCGATGAGCTGCTCGCCCGCAGGGGCAGGCGGTTTCACGGGGTGCAACCAGAAGTTCATCGAGGCCGCCTACAAGGACAAGGCTGAAGCCGATGCCGTGCGCTTTGGCCAGCTGATCGAAAAGGCGCGGGCCGACCGCCTCTCCACCATCGACGCCGATGCCGCCGCCGAACAGGAGCGGGTCGAGATGATCGAGCGCGAATACATGAAGCGCCTCGAACGCGAACGCGATGGCGCGCTGCCCGGCGAAGGCCAGCTCCCCCCGCCGCCGAAGTAGGCCTTACACCCCGTAATAGTCCCGGTACCACGCCACAAACTGCGCCACGCCTTCGCGGAAAGGCGTTTGCGGGGCGTAGCCGGTGAGCTGCTTGAGCAGCGCCGCGTCCGCCCATGTCGCCGGCACATCGCCCGGCTGGATGGGGAGGTAATTGCGCACCGCCGCCCGCCCGCATTCCGCCTCGATCGCCTCGACAAAGTCCATCAGGCGCACCTTCTCGCCATTGCCGATATTGACCACGCGGAACGGGGCGACGGGCGAAAGGTTGTCGCCCTCGGCAATGTCCTCAGGGCTTTCGGGCCGCACTGGTGCTGCATCGATCAGCAGGCGGATGCCGCGCACCAGATCGGCCACATAGGTGAAATCGCGGTACATTTCGCCGTCATTGTAGATGTCGATCGGCGTGCCTTCGAGGATCCCGCGCGTGAACTTGAACAGCGCCATGTCCGGCCGCCCCCACGGGCCATAGACCGTGAAGAACCGGAACATCGTGGTCGGCAGGGTCCACAGATGGGCATAGGAATGCGCCATCGCCTCATTCGCCTTCTTGGTCGCGGCGTAGAGGGTGAGCGGCGTGTCGACCTTGTGCCCTTCGTGGAACGGCATTTCGGTGTTGGCGCCATAGACCGATGAGGTCGATGCCATCAGCAGGTGATCGACCTGCAATTCCCGCGCGCATTCCATCACGTTGAACGCGCCCACAAGGTTCGCGTCCACGTAAGCACGCGGGTTTTCAAGGCTGTAGCGCACCCCTGCCTGCGCGGCGAGATGCACGATCACATCGGGCCGCTCGGCCATGGCCAGCGCGTGAAGCTTGTCGAAATCCTCCAGCAGCCCTTCGGTGCAGGTGAAGTTCGGGTGTTGCAGCAGCATCTGGTGCCGCCGCTGCTTCAGCCGGACATCGTAATAATCGGTCATCCCGTCATAGCCGACGACGCGGAAGCCCTCCTCCAGCAGCAGGGCGGAGAGGTGGTAGCCGATGAACCCGGCAGACCCGGTGACAAGAACGGTGCGCATGGCGGTGCGCCTTACATCCAAGCCCTTAAGAAAGGGCAATATCGGGCGCGTCTTCCTGCTTCATGCCGACCACATGGTAGCCCGCATCGACATGGTGCGTTTCCCCCGTGACGCCCGATGACAGCTCCGACAGCAGATAAAGCCCGGCCCCGCCCACATCATCAATCGTGACATTGCGGCGCAGCGGCGCGTTGTATTCGTTCCATTTGAGGATGTAGCGGAAATCGCCGATCCCGCTGGCCGCCAGCGTCTTGATCGGCCCGGCGCTGATCGCGTTGACGCGGATATTGCGGGGGCCAAGATCATTGGCGAGATATTTGACGCTGGTCTCCAGCGCCGCCTTGGCGACCCCCATGACATTGTAATGGGGCACGACCTTTTCCGCGCCGTAATAGCTCAGCGTCAGGATCGCGCCGCCGGTTTCGGGCATCATCGCAGCGGCGCGCTGGCTGATCGCCACCAGCGAATAGGCGGAGATGTTCATGGTGTTGAGGAAATTCTCGAGGCTGGTATCGACATACAGCCCGCGCAGTTCGTTCTTGTCGGAATAGCCGATCGCGTGAACCACGAAGTCGATCGTGTCCCAGCGTTCCTTAAGCGCGGCAAAGGCGGCATCGAGCGATTCCATGCTCGATACGTCACATTCAAAGGTGAAATCGCTGCCCAGTTCCGCCGCCAGCGGGATCACGCGCTTGGCCAGCGCCTCACCCTGATAGGAAAAGGCAAGGCTCGCGCCCTGTTCGGCCAGCTTCCTGGCGATGCCCCAGGCGAGCGACTTGTCATTGGCGAGCCCCATGATCAGGCCGCGCTTGCCGTTCATCAGTCCAGTCATTCAAGCTGTCTCCTCGCTCGGGCTTCCGGCGCCCCGATCCCGCCCTTCAAGTGCCAGCGCCGCATTCAGTTCCGCGCCGATAACGAGGCCGAGCCCGACAAGCCAGAAAAACAGCAGCGTCACCATGCTCCCGGCAAGGCTGCCGTAGGTCAGATCATAGGTGAAGACGCTGCGCAGCACCACCGGCAGCGCGGCCGCGACCGCCAGCCACCACGCTGCTGTGAACAGCGCGCCCGGCCACTTGGGAAAGCGGCGGCCGCGATAGGCGGTGGGGGTGAGGGTCAGGAACAGCACCCACAGGGACAGCCCCAGACCCAGCGCCGGCACGATGCGCGACAGGCTGAGCGTGCCGACCCACTTGCCCAGCTGCGGGAAGGCGGCGGCGATCACCTCCTGTGCGCCGCCGATCAGCACCTGTGCAAACAGCGACAGCATCAGCAGCACCACCGCGCCCAGAATCAGCCCGGCCGAAAGCAGCCGCGTGCGCCAGAACGCAAGGCCGCTGCGCACGTCATAGGCGCGGCGCAGGATATCGCGGATCGTCTCGATCAGGCTCGATACGGTCCACAGCCCCACCGCGCCGCCCGCCCACAGCAGCCAGCCCGACCGGGCATAGATCACGTTTTCGGCCACCGGCACGATGGTTGCGGCGACCGAATCTGGCAGGGCCTGCGCCACCGACAGGATCAGCGCCTGCGCATTGTCGCGCCCGCCGATCACATCGAACAGCGCCGCGCCAAGGATAAAGAAGGGGAAGATCGCCAGCATCGCCAGATAGGCAAGGTTGCCGGCGTGGATGAAGCCATCGGTGAAGGTGCCGGTGGCCACGCGCTTCGTCACCGCCCAGGCGCGGCCTGCCTGTCCTGCCTGTTCTGCCTGTCCGGATTCCCCGGCGTGATCGGCTGGCGGAAGATCGGTTGCAGACATGGCGGCAGCGGCCTTGCGCGAACCGGGCGTCAGAGCCCGAATTTCTCGCGCGGGCGGGCGGTGTCGATCCAGCCTTCCAGCCGCTGCTCCAGCGCCGTCAGATCGGCAGGCAGCTGGATTTCGATGGTGACCAGCTGATCGCCGCGTTCGGTCTTGCCGTCCACGGTCTTGCCGTTCTTCTTCGTCCACCCCTTGCCGCCAAGGCGCATCACCGTGCCGCTGGAGGTGCCCGGTTTGATCGTCAGCATCACCGCGCCGTCCACCGTCGGGCATTTGACCTTGGCGCCGCGCACGGCTTCATCAAGGGTCACGGGCAGATCCATGCGGATATGATCGCCCTCGCGCCGGAAGAAGGGGTGGGTGCCCACTTCGACCATCACGATCCCATCGCCATTGCCGCCGGTGCCGGGATGGCCCTTGTCCTTGAGGCGCATCATCGTGCCATCCTCGACCCCGGCAGGCAGTTTCAGGTTGATCGCCTTGCCATCGGCAAGGGTGATGCGCTGATCGCGCCCGGCGGCCGCTTCCACGAAGGGCACGGCAAGCCGGTACTGGATATCCGCGCCGCGCTTGGGCGGGGGTGGCGGGGGCTGGCGGCCAAAGCCGCGCCGTGCTCCGCCCGGCTGTGGCTTGCGCCCGCCGAACAGGCCCTCGAACAGATCGCCCAGATCGACCCCGTCGCCGCCGAACCCGCCGAAATCGCCCGCCCCGGGGGCACCCCCCGGCCCTGCGCCATAGGTGCCGCCCCGGCCAAAACCCCCCGGCCGCGCG
>JAGKSZ010000205.1 GCA_018991295.1 Porphyrobacter sp.
CTCACCACCCGCGGCGAGATGGTTCTCGAGGCCGATTACTACAGCGAGAAGCGGCTGTCGTTCGAGACCGATGACCAAGGCAATGTGACCGCGACGGCAGAAGAGCCGGCACCGACCCCAGGGAGCCGCGCAAGCGGTGCTCCCGCACGGCCTGAGGCGATCGCACCTGGAAGCGAGAAGCCGATCAGCGCGAGGCTGTTCGACGAACTCGCCGTTCAGCGCCGCAATATCTGGACTTGTAACGGTTTTGCGCCGGTCACCTGAGCGTTTAGAGCTCGCAACAGGAGACCGACGAGATGATGAAGCATTCAGATGAGTTCAAGCAGGAGGCGGTGCGGATCGCGCTGACGAGCGGGCTATCGCGTGAGCGCGTGGCCAAGGATTTGGGTATTGGTAAATCGACGCTGGGCAAGTGGGTTGCGCAGTATCGGCCGACTGATCTGGTGTCAGCGCCGCAGGCAGATCTGGCCCGCGAGAACGAACGGCTTCGCCTTGAGAACCGCGTGCTCAAGGAGGAGAGGGACATCCTAAAAAAGGCCACGCAGTTCTTCGCGAGCCAGCGGCCGTGAGGTTCGCGTTCGTGGAGAGCTGGCGTCATGTCTGGCCAGTCGAGACGATCTGCCGGGTGATGCAGATCAGCCCTCGTGGTTATCGCTCGTGGCGCACGCGACCGGTCAGTCAGCGTTCCCGCACCGACATGGCAGTGCTGGCCCACATCCGGGAGCAGTATAGCCTGAGCCTGGGCAGCTATGGCCGTCCTCGTATGACGATGGAGCTCAAGGAGGCAGGCCTCGCTGTCGGCGAGCGCCGGGTTGGACGGTTGATGCGCCTCAACGGGATCAAGCCGGTCCGCACTCGCAGACACAAGGTCACCACCGACAGTCATCATCGACTGGGTGTTGCAGCCAACTGGCTGGACGGGGATTTTGTTGCCGCTGCGCCCAACCAGAAGTGGGCTGGCGACATCACCTATATCTGGACACAAGAAGGCTGGCTTTACCTAGCCGTCATCCTCGACCTGCACAGCAGGCGCGTTGTGGGCTGGGCAGTCAGCGACCGGATGAAGAAAGACTTGGCAATCAGGGCGCTCGATATGGCGGTTCGGCTGCGGAACCCACCACAGGACTGCCTTTTCCACTCGGATCGAGGCAGCCAATATTGCTCCTACGATTATCAGAAGAAGCTGCAGACCTACGGCTTGCGGCCATCAATGAGTGGCAAGGGTAATTGCTACGATAACTCCGCGGTCGAGACGTTCTTCAAATCCCTGAAGGCAGAACTGATCTGGCGGCAAAAATGGCCAACCCGGCGTCAGGCGGAGGGCGCCATCTTCCAATACATCAACGGGTTCTACAACACCCGGCGCCGACACTCATATCTGGGCGGCATCAGCCCGCTCGCATTCGAAGCAAAGGTGGCATAGTGAGATCGGTGACCGGCGCAAAACCGTTACAAGTCCAGATCACGGTGGGGGCAAGCTGGAAGCCTTCGGAGAGGCGGTCGGGCTCGTTCTCGATCACGCCCGCCGCGCGCAAGGGGACGCGCCCGATGGTGAAATTCTCGCCCACCGCGATGCCGAGCCGTTCGAGCGCACCGCTCGCGAGCCAGGCGTCATCGCCCTGCGGTGCGCCGACGCTGCGCCCGTCGGCGAGGGTGAGCGTTCCGTAGAGCGGCCAGCGATTATCCACGGCCTTCAGCTGCACCGGCGCGGCGCTCTCGCCCGCGACCGCCATGGCCTGCAGGCGGTAGCCTTCCGAGACGGTGCCGTATCCGGCCAGCGCCGCGCGCTCCTCCTCGGTCAGGCTGCGCTGCCACAGCGCGACCTCGAGATCGCCGCCGAGCAGTTCCTGCCCGCTCGATTCCAGTTCGCGCTCGATCGCGGTGGTCAGCGTGCCGATCGCGGCGAGCGCGGCGGTGCCAAGGAAGATGCACACCAGCAGCAGGCGCAAGCCCCGGAAGCGCGCATTCAGATCGCGCCGGGCAATGGTCCATGCGGTTTTCAGCGGCAGGCTCATGCGGGGGACGTATCCGAGACGATCACCCCGTCAGCCATGGTCAGCACCCGCTCGCACTTGGCGGCAAGACTGGCATCATGGGTGATGATCAGCAGCGTCGCCCCGGTTTCGGCGCGGCGAGCAAAGAGCAGCTTGATGATCTCCTCGCCGGTGGCTGCATCAAGGTTGCCGGTGGGTTCATCGGCAAAGATCAGGCCGGGGCGGGCTGCGGTGGCCCGCGCAATCGCCACGCGCTGCTGTTCGCCGCCGGAAAGCTGGGTGGGGTAATGCCCGGTGCGGTGCCCAAGGCCGACCGCTTCCAGTTCCGCCAGCGCACGCGGCGCTGCATCGGGCATTCCGGCCAGTTCCATCGGGGTCGCCACGTTTTCCGCTGCCGTCATGGTGGGCAGCAGGTGGAAAGCCTGAAGCACGATCCCGATCCGGCCTCGGCGTGCAGCGGCAAGGCCATCTTCGTCCAGCCCGGCAAAATCCGCGCCCGCGACCATCAGGCTCCCGCCGCTGGCGCGTTCGAGGCCCGAAAGCACCGCCATCAGCGAAGACTTGCCCGATCCCGAAGGACCGAGCAGGGCGACCACCTGGCCTTGCGGCACATCAAGGTCGATGCCGCGCAGGATCGTGACCGGCGCAGCATCGCTGCCGAGGGTGAGGGTGAGGTTACGGGCGCTGATCGCGAGAGAGGGGCTTGTCACACAATTCCGATGGCATAGGTGAGAGGAGGCAACAAGCTACAGGTATGGAAGGCTCGCGGATGCACAAGCGCTCTTGGTCGAAAATCGTTCTGGCAGGGGCGGCTTTGCTGGCCTTGCCCCTTGCCATGAGCGCGTGCAGCGAGGCCGCAGACGACGCCGCAACGCCCGCAGGCGAGGTGGCAGCCGATGGCAAGCCCGCGCTCCCGGCGATTCCGGTGATGGGGCCGGAGCGCAAGATCATCGCCTTTGGCGACAGCCTGTTTGCAGGCTACGGCCTCGATCCGCGCGATGCCTACCCCGAAAAGCTCGAAGGCGCGCTCCGGGCCAAGGGCATCAATGCCGATGTGATCAATGCAGGCGTTTCAGGCGATACCACGGCGGCAGGGCTGCAGCGGCTGGAATTCACGCTTGCCGCGCAGGATGCGCTGCCTGCGCTGTTCATTCTTGAACTGGGCGGCAATGATCTGCTGCGCGGGCTTTCGCCTGAAGAAAGCAAGGCCAATCTGGGCAAGATGCTGGCGATCCTGAAAGCGCAGAAAGTGCCGGTGCTGCTGATGGGGATGCGCAGCCCCCCCAATTACGGGCCGGAATATCAGGCCAAATTCGATGCGATGTACCGCGATCTGGCGAAGGAATATGGCGCGGCGCTGATCCCGTTCTGGCTGGAGGACATCTATCAGGAACCCGCCCTGTTCCAGCAGGACAAGATCCACCCCACCGCCGATGGGATCGAGCGGCTGGTGGCATCGACACTGGCACAGGTGGAAGGCGCGCTGCCTCCGGCGAAATGAGGCGGAAGGGGGCAGGGCCAGAGGGAAACCGCTCTAGACCCGCTCCACGCCCCCGCCGCTCACCCGCCACACCGCCGCCTCGGCGCGGATGGCGTCGAAGGGGGCAAGTTCGGTGCCGGTCATCCACACCTGTGCGCGCCCGCTGCGCAGGCGGTTGAACAATTCCGTCCGGCGCACCGGATCAAGATGCGCGGCAACTTCATCGAGCAGCAGCACCGAAGGCCGCCCGGCTGAGGCGAGGATGCCGTGCGCCAGCGTGATGGCGATCAGCATCGCCTTTTGCTCGCCGGTCGAACAGGCCGCCGCCGGGTGGCCGGAGGAGGCCATTTTGACCTGCAATTCATCGCGCTGCGGCCCGGTGAGCGCGCGGCCTGCGGCGCGGTCACGCGGGCGGGCGCGGGCGAGTTCGGCGCGCAGGGCGGTCTCGTCGGTTGGCCCGCCGGGGATATAGCTGAGGGTGGGGCGCGCAAAGGGTTCGGGCGGCAGGGCGGACAGTTCATCGGCAAGGCGCAGCACCAGTTCGGCCCGCGTGCGTGCCACCGCCGCGCCGTGATCGGCCGCCTGGGCCTCCACCGCATCGAGCCAGCGCGGATCGGCGCGGGTCTCCAGCAGCTTGCCGCGTTCGCGCAGCGCGGTTTCCAGCGCGCCCACCCGCCGCGCATGATCGGGAGCCAATGCCAGCGCCATGCGGTCCATGAACCGCCGCCGCGCGCCCGCGCTGTCGGTGAACAGGCCGTCCATCGCGGGGGTCAGCCACGATAGCGCCAGCCATTCGGCAAGGCTGGATGCGGTGGCGGCAGCGCCGTTCACCCGCACCAGCCGCCGCGCCGGCTGGCCGGCCTCGGTATAGGTGCCGATGCGGGCCGAGACGGTGCCGGCCTCGGTCAGGCTCGCGCCGATGGCAAAGGGCAGGGGCGGATCGCCCGCGACAGCGCGCCGCGCCAGATCGCCAAGGTTTGCGCGGCGCAGGCCGCGCCCTGGGCCAAGCAGCGAAAGCGCCTCCAGCAGGTTGGTCTTGCCCGCGCCGTTTTCACCCACCAGCAGGTTGAAATGGGCCGTCTCGCCGAGCTGCGTTGCGGCGTGATTGCGGAAGTTTTCAAGGCTGATGCGGCTGAGGCCCATGGCTGGTTTGCGGGTAGCGGGGGGCGGGCGGTTTGGCCAGTGCGGCGCGGGCCGAAATGCCATTCCCAACCCTTGGTGAAATTTCCCAAGCTTTCGTTTGGCTGAACAATCTGTTTGCGGGGTGAAAGCAGGAAAACCCCAGATTTCCGTCATTTTTCGAGTTTGGCACGGCCCGTGCAGAGTATCTGGCATCCCCGGGATGGTCCCGGAAAACACTGCAAGACACACATTCAGGAGACCTCAGATGTTCACCGCCGAAACCTCGAACCGCCTTTTCGCCGCAGCTTTCTCGCTCGTGCTGACCGCTGCCAGCTTCGCTTATGCGATCATCCCCGCCACCCCGACGCTGGTTGCCTGACCCTCTGACCTGAAAGGACCCAAGATCATGTTTGCCCCCGATACCGCCGTCCGCCTCGCATCTGCCGCCTTTGCCGTGGTGCTGACCGTGGCGAGCTTCGCCTACGCCATCGTGCCTGCCTCCCCCGGCCTTGTCGCCTGACCCGCCGCAAACACCAACAGGAGTAGCCTTACATGAACAACATCACCGGCAATTCGGGCGGCACCCCGCCGAGCCGCAGCTTCCGCCTCGACAAGGCTGATGGCAAGCTGGCGGGCGTGTGCGCAGGGATTGGCAACTATTTCGGGATTGACCCGCTGCTCGTCCGCATCGGCTTCGTGCTCGGCACGCTGCTCGGCTTTGGCAGCTTCATCCTGATCTACATCGCCATCGCGCTGATCGCGGATTGAGTGCAGCGACGAAAAGCGGTTCCCGGTTTTCGGGCCGCTGCACCTGAATTGACACGACCGGGAAGGGGCCTTTGCGGGCCCCTTCTTTGTTTACATCGCTGAAATGCCGCCATCCAGCTTCAGCTCGGCCCCGGTCATGAAGCGGCTTTCATCGCTGGCGAGATAGACCACCGCATTGGCGATATCATTGGGCTCGCCCACGAATTTGAGCGGGATCTGCCGCGCCAGCTTTTCCAGCAGCACATCCTTGTCGAGCGCCGCCGCGCGCGCCGTGCCGTCCAGAATGGGCGTATCCACGAAGGTCGGGTGGACCGAATTGCAGCGGATGTTCATGCCCTTCTTGGCGCAATGCAGCGCGATCGATTTCGACAGCATCCACACCGCCGCCTTGCTGGCGTTGTAGGCGGGCATGGTATCGCTCGCGATCAGGCCGGCGATCGAGGAGATGTTGATGATCGATCCCGGCGCGTGCTCGCGCATCAGCGGCAGGGCCTTCTGGCAGCCGTGGAAGATCGAATTGACGTTGATATCGAAGCACCGCTGCCAGTCTGCAAAGGTGCAGGCCTCGATATTGCCCGGCCCCCCGATCCCGGCATTGTTGACCAGCACATTGAGCCCGCCGAGCTGTTCGCGGGCGGCATCAATGGCGGCTTCCCACTGTTCGGGCGAGGTCACGTCATGGGCGATTGCATAGGCGGTGCCTTCGCCCATCTCGGCGTTGATGAGCGCCGCAGTCTCCGCCGCGCCCGCACCATTGATGTCGGTCGCCAGCACCCGCGCACCTTCCTGCGCAAGGCGGATGCAATGGGCGCGGCCAAGGCCCTGCGCGCCGCCTGTCACCAGGGCCAGCTTGCCCGCTACACGTCCTGCCATAAGTTCAATCCTCTCCCAGAAATCCCGGCGTGAGCAGCATCGCGATCCGCACGTCGACCGCGTGGCCTGCGCGCCGCCACTCGGCCACAAAGCGCGAAAGATCGCGCAGCGCAACCCGGTGGACGGTGATGTTCTCGCCTTCGGTCCCGCCCCCTGCGCTGACCTGCGTGAGCCCCGTCGCCTTCAGCAATGTAAAACTTTCCGAGACCATGCCGGGGGAGGAGTAGAATTCGCCCAGCACTTCCAGCCGGGCGGCGCGGTAGCCGGTTTCCTCCTCCAGCTCGCGCGCGGCGGCGGTGGCGGCGTCTTCATCCTCGCCGCCCGCATCATCGCCAACCAGCCCGGCCGGAATTTCGAGGCTGAAGCGGCCCAGCGGCACGCGGTACTGGCTGACAAGGATCACGTGGCGCGTGCCGTCGGCGTCCTGATCGAGCGCAATGATCGCCGCAGCCCGGATCCCCCGCGCGCGGCCCACATATTCCCAGCGCCCCCGCGTCTTGGCGGTGATGAACTTGCCTTCCCACTGCACCATTTCGGGCAGGTCGGCATCGCGGTCTCGTTCCAATTTGCAAATCCCGTTCAGCCCGTGCCTGTCGAAGGATTGCCCTTCGCCGGCACCGGGTCAGAAGAAAAGAGCGGCCCTTCGACAGGCTCAGGCTGGTGCGGTCAAGCCTAAACCTCGATCAGCCGGTCGGGCAGTTCGTTCACATCCTCGCTTCCACGCGGGAAATGCTGGGCGAGGATGAAGCCGACATCGCGCACCCCCACCGCCAACCCTTCGGCCACCGCGCCCTTGCGGATCAGGCTCAGCATATCGCCCATCGCCTCGCCCCAAACCTCGGGCGCAACCTTGGCAGCGATGCTTTCATCCGCGACGATTTCGGCGCGGTGTTCCTTCATCGACAGGTAGATCAGCACGCCCGTGCGCCCGGTGGTGCGCCGTTCCGCGCCGACCCTGAACTGGCGCACCGCCTGATTGTGGACCCGCATGGTCTTGGCAGGGCCGGGGATCAGCGCGAACTTGAGCGGTTCCCATTGTTGCACCAGCAGCACGGCGAGGAACTTCACCAGCCCCAGCGCAATCACCATGCTGGCGAGCTCGCCTGTGGTCCATTCATGGCCCCAGCCGCCGATCAAACGGTCCCACAGATCAAGGAAGGGCAGGGGGAAGGCGGCAAACACGCTCATCGCGGTAAAGGCCGCGCCCACCGCCCACAGCAGGGCGACATCGCTGTAACCGTCCGAACGGTCGGCCAGCACCACCACGATCTCACCCGAAGTGCCGGCCTCGGCCTCGCTCACGGCTGCTGCAACCAGTGCGCGGCCGGTATCATCCATATGCGCCATGGCTCACCACCCCCCCGAAGCGCCGCCGCCCCCGAAGGAGCCGCCGCCGCCTGAAAATCCGCCGCCGCCGCCCCAATCGCTGCCGCCGCCGCCGCCACTGCCGCCGCTGTTGATGATCCCGCGGGCAATCGCGCTGCCCACTTCCCACAGGATCACATCGCGCGCGGTATCGCCCAGATCACGCGCGCCCCACGGGCCTGCCCCGCTGGAGCGATATTTCCGTCGCCGCCCGCGCCCGGCCATGATCGGCAGGACAAAGAAAAAGAACATGAACGCCAGCCAGATCAGCACGCCGATGGGAAAGCCGCCATCGGCATCGCGGCTCTTGCCTGCTTCGGCAGCGACCTTGGCGGCTTCTTCGGGGGGAAGCTGCAATTGCGCGATGATCGCGTCCGTCCCGGCCTCGATCCCGCCGGGAAAATCCCCGTCACGAAAACGCGGCAGGATCTGGTTCTGGATGATCAGCGATGACAGGGCATCGGTAAGATAGCCCTCCAGCCCATAGCCGACTTCGATGCGCACCTTGCGATCATTGGGGGCAACGATCAGCAGCGCGCCATCGTTACGCTCTTTGTCGCCAAGGCCCCAGTGGCGGCCCAGCTGATAGCCGTAATCGGCAATGTCATAGCCTTGGAGGTCGGGGATCGTCGCCACCACCAGCTGGCGCTGCGATTGGGTTTCCAGCGCCTCCAGCCTGGCGGTCAGCGCGGCCTCGGCCTCGGGGGTGAGCAGATCGGCATTATCGACGACGCGCCCCGTCAGTTCGGGGAACTGCGGCTGCGCAGCCAGCGGCGCGGCAATCAGCGCCAGCAGCGCGGCAAGGATCAGGGCAAGGCGCTTCATGCGGCTTCCTTCAGGCGAACAGGGGTCACTTCGCGCACAAGTTCGGCAACGCCGGCCTCAACGCCTGCGTCAAAGGCTTGTTGGCGGAACTGCGGGAGGATGATGTCCTGAATGATCACAGCGGCGTCCTCATCGCGCACCGAAGCTTCGAGGCCGTAGCCCACTTCGATCCGCACCTTGCGTTGATTGAGCGCGACCAGCAGCAGCAGGCCATCATTGCGCTGCGCATCGCCAAGCCCCCAGCCATTGGCCAGCGCGAGCGCATAGGCCTCGATCGTTTGGCCCCCCAGATCGGGGGTGGTGGCAACCACCAGTTGCAGGCCGGTTTCCTTCTCCAGTGCCGCAAGGCGCCCGGTCAGGCGTGTCTCGGTGTCCGGCGAGAGCACGCCTGCCGCATCGACCACCCGCCCGGTGAGCGCGAGCACGGGGGCGGGCGGCTCCGGCGTCGCCTCAGCCGCGCAACCGAGCGTCAGCAGCGCGGCAATGGGGGCAAGACGGCGCCCGATCACGCCCGTCAGTTCGAGGTCATGTCGAGCTTGGGCGCGGCTTCTGCGCCTTCGGTCACGGCCTTGTAAGGCACCATCGGATCGGCGCCGTGGATGATGTTTGCGCCGATCGAATCCGGGAAGGTGCGGATCGTGGTGTTATACTTGCGCACCGCCTCGTTATAATCGCGGATGGCCACCGCGATGCGGTTTTCGGTGCCTTCAAGCTGGCTTTGCAGCGCAAGGTAGTTCTGGTTCGACTGGACCTGCGGATAGGCCTCGACGCTGGCGAGCAGGCGGCCGATCCCGGCGCCAAGCTGGCTTTGCGCGGCGGCGAACTGTTCCATCTTGGCCGGGTCGTTCAGATCATCGGCGCTGATCTGCACGCTGGTGGCCTTGGCGCGGGCTTCGGTGACCTGCGTCAGGATCGTGCGCTCGTTCTCGCCTGCGCCCTTCACCACTTCGGCAAGATTGGGGATGAGATTGGCGCGGCGCTGGAACTGCGCCTCCACATCGGCCCACTTGGCCTTGGCCTCTTCCTCGGCGGCGGGGACCGAGTTGATCCCGCAGGCGGCAAGGCTGAGCGCGGCGACAGCGGCAAAGGCGCCGCGCAGCATGGTGGTGAAGTTCATCGCGAGTATCCCTCCTGATGGCACGGCAATGGCCCGCGCCGTCGCTTCTGTATTGTTGATATAGCACACCTCTTTGCCGGTTCAAGCGGTGGACGATTGGCGCGGCGCGCTTGGCAGGTGGGCAGCACGGTGCCAAAACATGGTAAACACGCAGCACAAGAAGGGGATCATCATGCTGTCGGAATTCAAGGCTTTCATCGCCAAGGGCAATGTCATTGACCTGGCGGTTGGTGTCATCATCGGGGCGGCCTTCGGGGCGATCGTCAAGTCGCTGACGGACGAGATCATCATGCCGATCGTGGGCGCGCTGGTGGGCAGCATCGACTTTTCGAACATCTATATCGTGCTGTCGGGCGAAGTTGCGCCGGGCACGACGCTGGCGGCTGCGCGTGAAGGCGGGGCGGTGGTGCTGGGGATCGGGGCGCTGGCATCGGTCGTGATCAATTTCCTGATCCTTGCCTTCATCATCTTCATGCTGGTGCGCTATGTGAACAAGGTCACTGCGCAGTTTTCCAAGCCCGAAGAAGCCGCGCCGGCCGGGCCGACCGAGGTGGAACTGCTCACCGAAATCCGCGACGCGCTGAAGAAGTAAGGGGCCTTTGCCGGGCGGGGCCGGGTAGGCCGGATCGCGCAGATTGCAGGCCCGCGGCAGGTGGGGGCTCAGGCCCTCACCAACCCCTGCCAGACCCCCCGCAGACCCCTGCCAGCCCCCTGCCAGACCCGTGCCAGACCCCCCGTCGCGGGCGGCCCCTGCGATGTTTCATGTGAAACATTGCGGCCAAGCGGGCGCATGGGGGCGCGCTCACTTCACATTCAGGATTGCCGCGCTATATGGGTCGGTGCCGGTTTCGACCGGCTATGACGATAAACTGCTGCGTGCAATAGATGCAACGGACCCGGGGGCAGTACCCGGCGGCTCCACCACTTGGGCCACGGCCGCCACGCGAGGACCGCGTGCCGACCGAGCGGCTTAGCTGATGGGGCCGAACCAGGATCGACGTGTGTTGAAAAGCGTAGTTTTCGTCCGGGCTGAGTAACCCGCATAAGGCTCAAAAACCATAAGTGCCAACGACAACGAAGCACTTGCTCTCGCCGCGTAATGTGACGGCTTAACGGCCTGAATTTACAAAGCTTTGAGCACGGTTCGGACCGAACCGGGTAACAGAATCGGAAACCGGGCGCCCGGGGGAGCGTAGCAACAGAATCCCCCACCTTCCCTGTATTGCGCCGATAAGGGCCTCAGCTGCGCGGATTGTCCTGCTGGGCTGCGCGCAATTCGGCCACTTCCTTTTCGAGCTTCAGGCAATCGAGGATCTTGGCACCCCCCAGGAACACTGCGCCGGTGGTGGCGAGGAACAGCAACTGGCCGCCAAATCCTGGATAATCATGCAGATAGATCATGCCACGCGCGCTCGAACCGAGGGCGAGAGCATAGATGATCAGGAACGCCTCGAACCGCGTCTTGATCACGAACAGCCGTCCCACCTTGCGCAGCATAGTGTCTCCGAGCCTTGGGGCGACCCGGCCGGGGCTGAGTCGCTTTAACATTGCCGTAACCTTACCCCTGTGCGGACTGAGTCGCCAAACGCGTTAACCAAGCTGTGCCAGATCGAGCGCCTCCAGCAGGGCAAGGCGTGCGGCAATCACGCTGGTTGCAAGGGCAGGTGTCCCGAGATCGGACGGATCGATCTGTGCAGGCCAGTGCGCAGCGATGGTGCGCTCGATCAGGTCGGCCTTTGCCTCGGTCAGCAGGAAGCGCGGATCGACCGTGGCGGGGTCACACACCACGCGCAGGCGCAGGCAGGCAGGGCCGCCGCCGTTGGCCATCGACTGCTTCACATCGACCGGGATGACCTGCCGGATCGGGCCGTTTCCGGCCAGCATCCCTTCGGCCCAGCCCCACACGGCAGGGCTCTCGCGGCATTCCTCGGGCACGATCAGCGCCATGCTGCCATCGGGCAGGGTGAGCAGCTGGGCGTTAAACAGGTAGGTGCGGATCGCTTCGTGCAAACTGACCGCCGAGGAGGGCACTTCGACCACCTCCAGCGCGGGGAAAGCGGTGCGGATCGCGTCATAGGCACCCTTCTGATCGGCAAAAGCCTCGGCATGGGTGAACAGCACCCGCCCGTTCGCCACCGCGACCACATCATTGTGGAAAGCGCCTGCAGCAATCGCCTCGGGGTTCTGCTCGATGAACACGG
>JAGKSZ010000206.1 GCA_018991295.1 Porphyrobacter sp.
TCTACACTCTTTCCCTACCCGGCGCTCTCCCGACCCCGCGCTTCAGGCCTATGACTGGCCGGGCAATGCCCGCCAGCTGCGCAAGGTCGTCGAGCGCACGATCATCATGACCCCGCGTGAGCGGCTCGGAACGGTGGAGCCCGATATGCCCCCGCCGGAAATCATCGGCGGCCAGATCGGCCTTGCCAGCGACAGTCTGACGGCGATCATGGGCGTTCCGCCGCGCGAGGCGCGGGTGAGTTTCGAGCGGGAATATCTCTCGATCCAGATCCGACGCTTTTCGGGCAACATCTCGAAGACCGCGAGCTTTATCGGCATGGAGCGATCGGCGCTGCACCGGAAGCTCAAGCTGCTTGGCATGGCGGACCGCCGCGACGGGGAGGAATAGGGCGCAGTTGGGGTCTGCGCTGCAAATCAAGCCTTGTCCCGCGGCTGCGCAAGCGCCATTATCGCAAGCATGGGCCGCCGCTCATAACTTTTTGTGGCGGCCTGATCCCTGCGGACCGCAAAACCGGCCGCCAAAAACAGGAGCCACGACCATGTCCAGCGGGCGAACGCTCTCCCCCCGTCCCATTTCCCGCCCCGCCGCTGCCGAAGGTGAAAGCAAAAGCAGCGGTGCCCCGGTACGCCACGGCGGCAATCTTCAGGACGCCTTCCTCAACTTGCTGCGCAAGAACAAGATCCCTGTCACCATGTTTCTGGTGAAGGGCGTGAAGCTGCAAGGCATTGTCACCTGGTTCGATAATTTCTCGATCCTGCTGCGCCGTGACGGGCAATCGCAGCTTGTCTACAAGCATGCGATCAGCACGATCATGCCCGGCCAGTCGCTCGATCCGGCGCAGTTCGGCAGCCAATCCGGCGGGCGCAAGCAGAAGCTGCTTCAAGACGTGTTCCTGAGCCGCGTTGCCGAGGCGGAAGTGCAGGTCACCATGTTCCTCGTCAACGGCGTGATGCTGCAGGGGCGGATTGCGGCCTATGATCTGTTCTGCATGCTGCTTGAACGCGATGGGGCCGTGCAGCTGGCCTATAAGCACGCCGTGTCCACTATCCAGCCCGCCGCGCCTGTCGACCTCAGCGTCGATGACGATGATGGCGACGACGACGATGACGGGGCAGACGACTGAGCTTTGATAGCGAGTTTGCCGACGAAGTAACCCGCGGGGCGCGGGCCCTTGTGCTGTGCCCGGATATCCGCGCACTGCGCTATGATCTCGACCCGGCCGAGCGTTTGGCTGAGGCAGAGGGGCTGGCGCTCGCCATTGGCGTGGTGATTGCCCATTCTGCCATTCTTCCAGTGCGCCAGATGCAGCCCAACACGCTGTTTGGTTCGGGTCAGGTTGAAAACATCGGGATCTGGTGCGCTCAGCACGAGGCTGAGCTGGTGATTGTTGATGGGGCCCTGACCCCGATCCAGCAGCGCAATCTCGAAGATCGCCTCAAGCGCAAGGTGATCGACCGCACCGGGTTGATCCTCGAAATCTTCGGAGAGCGCGCGGCGACTGCTGAAGGCCGTTTGCAGGTTGAACTGGCGCATCTCGATTACCAGCAAAGCCGCCTCGTGCGCAGCTGGACCCACCTTGAACGCCAGCGCGGCGGCTTTGGCTTTCTTGGCGGGCCGGGAGAAACCCAGATCGAGGCCGACCGGCGGATGATCCGTCAGCGCATGGCGCGCCTGCGCCGCGATCTTGAACAGGTAAAAAAGACCCGCGCGCTTCACCGTGACCGCAGGGGCAGGGCGCCTTGGCCGGTGGTTGCGCTGGTTGGCTATACCAATGCTGGTAAATCCACCCTTTTCAATCGCTTGACTGGAGCACAAGTGATGGCTGAAGACTTGCTGTTTGCCACGCTTGATCCAACCATGCGGGCAATCGGCCTGCCTGGGGTGGAAAAGGCGATCCTTTCGGACACCGTGGGCTTCATCTCGGATTTGCCGACCCAGCTGGTCGCCGCCTTCCGGGCGACGTTGGAAGAGGTGACCGCAGCCGATGTGATCTGCCACGTGCGCGACATGGCCAATCCGAGCCACGCTGCACAAAAGAAGCAGGTCCTTGAAGTGCTTGCAGACCTCGGCGTTGTCGATGCTGAAACCGGCAGCAGTTCGATCCCGATCCTCGAAGTGTGGAACAAGTGCGACCTGCTGGACGCTGATGGCCTTGCTGAATTGCGTGAATCTGCAGGTGGGCAGGGCGCCGTAATCGTCTCTGCCGCGACAGGGGAGGGGGTGGACGCCCTCGAAGCCGAACTTGCCCGCCTGCTGACTGGCGGGGCCAAGGAAGTGAGCTTCATCCTGCCTGTGAGCGATGGGCGGCGCATTGCCTGGCTCCATGCCCATGGCGATGTTCTGGGAGAAGAGGATGCCGGGGAAGGCGACGCGGGGCCGATGCGGCGCCTAAGGGTGCGGCTGAACCCGAAGGAACTGGGTCAGTTCTCCAGCCTTGTCTGATGGTTACGACCCCTTTTTGACCTGCTGCCAAAGCTCTTCTTGTTGATCGAGCGTGAGCTTGGCGAAGGCCTCCACCCCAGCCATTGCTTCCATTGCCCGAAAGCGCCTTTCGAACTTGGCATTGGCGGCGCGCAGAGCTTCCTCGGCGCTGATGCCATGTGCGCGGACGAAATTCACCACCGCAAACAACAGGTCGCCTGCTTCCTCGAACTTGTCTTCGTTGGAAGTTGCAGCATTAAGCTCTGCTATTTCCTCGATGATCTTGGCTTCGGATCCGGAAGGGTCGGGCCAGTCGAACCCGGTGCGGGCCGCCCGTTTCTGAAGTTTTTCAGCCCGCATCAGTCCCGGCAACGCCAATGCAACGCCATCCAGTGCGCTGGCGACACCCTTGCTGGCTCGTTCGCTTGCCTTCAGGTCCTCCCAGCGCGCCTCGGTCATCGCTCCATCTTCTGCGCCGAAGATGTGTGGGTGGCGTGCTTCCATCTTGTCTGCGATGGCGGTTGCGACATCGGCAAAGGCAAAGTGGCCAGCTTCCTCGGCCATGCGTGCGTGGAACACGACCTGGAAAAGCAAGTCACCGAGTTCTTCGCGCAGGTCTCCCATATCATGGCAGGCAATCGCGTCTGCGACTTCGTACGCTTCTTCGACCGTGTAGGGCGCGATTGTCGCAAAGGACTGCGCCAGATCCCAATCGCAGCCGCGCAACGGATCGCGCAGTCGCGCCATGATTGCCAGAAGCCGGTCGACAGGGGGTGTAGAGTGGGCGTCGCTCATCCTGATCCTCAAGATGGATAATATATATTATGTAAAATCTAGAGCAGTGAGGATGTGGTGTCCCGGGCCAGCATGAACCACTCCACAACGATATACAGCCCGCCGA
>JAGKSZ010000207.1 GCA_018991295.1 Porphyrobacter sp.
GTTCGCCCTGAGCTTGTCGAAGGGCTGCACTTCTTCTTTGTCATTGGCGCAGAAGAAATACAGTGCTTTGACAAGCTCAGCACGAACGGAAGGTAGGGACCTGATATGAGCACCCGCGAATTCGACATCATCGTTTACGGAGCGACCGGCTACACCGGGCGGCTGGTGGCGGAATATCTCGCCCACCATTACGGCCCTCGCACCGATGGCCCCAAGTGGGCGATGGCTGGCCGCAGCCTTGCCAAGCTGGAGGAGGTCCGCGACCTGATCGGCGCGCCTGCCTCGACGCCGCTGGTGGTCGCCAATGCCGATGACGATGCCGATCTTGAAGCGATGTGCCAGCGCACCAAGGTCGTGCTCACCACGGTCGGCCCGTATCAGCTCTATGGCGACAAGCTGGTCGCCGCCTGCGTTGCGACCGGCACCGATTATGCCGACCTGTGCGGGGAGCCTGCATGGATGGCGGCCAAGATCGCCGAGCATCAGGCCGCCGCCGAAGCGAGCGGCGCGCGCATCTGCTTTTCCAGCGGCTTCGATTCGATCCCCTTCGATCTTGGCGTGATGATGACCCAGAAGGCTTGCGTGGAGAAGTTCGGCAAGCCCGCCCCGCGCATCCGGGGCCGCGTCCGCGCGATGCAGGGGACGTTCTCGGGCGGCACGGCAGCGAGCCTCGGCGCGACCATGAAGGCGGCGGCCAAGGACATGTCGGTGATCGCCACGCTGCGGAACCCGTTTGCGCTGTGCCCCGGTTTCGACGGGCCGGACCAGCCTTCGGGCATGATCCCTTCGTATGAGGATGATCTCGGCAAGTGGTCCGCGCCTTTCGTGATGGCGCCGATCAACACCAAGAACGTGCACCGCACCAACTTCCTGCTCGGCCACCCCTATGGCGCGGACTTCCGGTATGACGAGATGATGCTGACCAGCCCCGGCGAGGCCGGCAAGGCGGCGGCCAATGCGGCGCTCGAATTCATGAAGAACCCGTTCGGCGCCAAGCCTCCCAAGCCGGGCGAAGGGCCGACCAAGGAAGAGCGCGAGAACGGCTTTTACGATGTCGTCTTCGTGGCCGACATGCCCAGCGGGGAGCGCCTGCAATATGGGGTCAAGGGCCGCTATGATCCGGGCTATGGCTCGACCAGCCGGATGCTTTCCGAAACCGGGATTGCCCTGCTGTCCTGCGACCGTCCCGGCGGGATCGGCACGCCGGGGGCCTTCCTTGGCGAAGAGCTCGTCAAGCGGCTGGAGGAACACGCCGAGCTGACCTTTGCGGTCGAGGACTGACACGAAAAAGGGGGCAGCCGGTCAACCCGACTGCCCCCCTTGCGACCCTCACTGATGCGCGGCCCGAGCGGCCTCAGAAGCTCAGGCGCACGCTGGCGCGGAAGTTGCGCCCGACCAGCGGGACGAAGTCCTTGGTGAAGCTGGCGTGACGGCGGCCGACCACATCAAAGAGGTTATCGGCGGCCAGCAGCACTGTGACGTTCTGGTTATCTGCCAGCGGCCGCCATGCGATCAGCGCGTTGACGAGCGTGAAGCTGTCGGTTGGCGTCTCGAAGGTGGCCACGCGGTCCTGCTTGGCAAACCACTGGACTTCGCCGCGCACATCGAACGCCCGGGTCTGCGCTTCGAGCGCGCCGAGCAGGCTCAGCGGCGGGATGCGCGGCACGGCGGTGCCATCGGCCAGCTTCGCCTCGACATAGGAGGCGCTCATATCGGTCAGCAGGCGGAAACCTTCGCTATCGACCAGCGGGTAGCTGAGCTCGGCCTCCACGCCCCAGAAATCGGCATTTTGCTGGAGGTATTCGAAGACCGGCAGATCATCTTCCTCAAGGCCGGTTTCTTCGAGGAAGATGTAGTTGTCGAACCACTGGCGATAGGCCGTCAGGTTGAAGGTGCCCTTGCCGATATTGCCGCGAGCAAAGGCCTCAAGCCCCCAAGCGCGCTCGACCCGCAGGTCGCGGTCGCCGATCTCGAAGGCCTGGGTCGCGAAGTGCGGCCCGTCAGAGAGCAGTTCCTCGGCGCTCGGCGCACGCTCGACGCGCGAGGCGTTGAGGCCCATGCGCACGCCCTCGATGCCCTGGTAGACCAGACCGAGCGCGCCCGAGAAGGTGTCGAAGCTGCGTTCGAAGTTGACCGGCTGCGACTTCACGGTGGTGAACTCGGCGCGGGCCGAGGCCTCGAGCTGGAACGGGCCGTTGCCATATTCCTGCAGGGTGAAGACCGCGAACTGGTCGGTCAGGTTGCGCGGGACATAGGCCTCTGCGCCCTGCGCATCGAAGTCGCGATGCATGAACTGGACGCCGGTGACGCCGCGCAGGATGCCGGCGGCGTTCTGGACCAGCTCGGCGCGCGCCTCGATGCTGGTGCTGTCGAACACCGTGCCGATCTCGCCGCCCTCGAACTCGGTGTGGGTGTAGTCCGAATAGCCGGCGCGCAGGCGAAGCCGCTCGAAAGCGCCGCCGCCAAGGTAGATGTCACCTTTGAAGTCGGCGCGGAACTGCTCCATGCCGATGCGGACGGTTTCATCCTCTTCCTTCTCCTCGCCCTCTTCCTTCTCCTCCTTGAGGCCGGGGCGCTTGATGACGCCGTAATCGCTGTTGTACCAGCCGACCGCAGCGCCGAAGGTGCTCTGGCCGATGATGAGGCCGAGACCCGCGTTGGCGGTCCAGCTCTCGGTGTCGCTGTTGAGCACGCGGCCGCGCTGGAGGGCGGCTTCGCGGAATTCCGCCGCCTCGTCGGGCTCGCCCTTCGCGTCCTTCTCTGCCGCTTCCGCGAGCAGTTCCTGGCGCAGACCGCGCGCGACCTGGAAGCCGCCGATGCGGATGTCGTCCGACTTGCGCCACGAGCCATCCACGTGGAGCACGAGGTTGCTGGTCAGCCCCACATCGAGCGAGGCGGCAGCGTTGCGCATGAAGCTCGCGCTGTCCACGCCGGCGATGGCATCGAGGTGGAAATCCTCCTCGGGCATCCGGGTGGGGATGCGCTTGTCGATGGCGTTCACCGCGCCGCCGATCGCCTGGCTGCCGTAGAGCAGCACGGCGGGGCCGCGCAGCACCTCGATCCGCTCGAGCGTGATCGGCTCGATCGTCACCGCGTGGTCGGGCGAGGTGTTCGACACGTCGAGCGTGCCGAGACCGTCGATCAGCACGCGCACGCGCTCGCCCTGCTGGCCGCGCAGCACCGGGCGCGAGGCACCGGGCGCGAAGCTGGTCGAGGAGACGCCGGGCAGCTTGGCGAGGAGATCGCCGATCTGGCCGTTCACCGCTTCGCGCTGGATCTCGCGCGCCTCGAGCACATTGGTGCCCGCCAGTATGTCGAGTTCGCGCACTCCGGCGGCGCTGACGATGATGCCGTCATTGCCCGCACGGTTGTGGAGATCGTCCTCCACCTGCCCGCGGCCTTGCGCCGCATCGTCGGCGAGGGCGGTATCGGCGGGCTCGGCCGCGGGGGCGGGGGGGCGTGCCCGGGGCCGCGGGGGGACGGGGGGGGGCCGGGGGGGCGCGGGGGGGGGGGGGAGGGGGGTTC
>JAGKSZ010000208.1 GCA_018991295.1 Porphyrobacter sp.
CGCTGATCGCCGGTCAGCCCGTCAATCACCGGCACATCTTTGCCCTTGGTCGCCAGCTTGTAAGCGCGGTAGGCCATCGAAAGCCCGCCAACGTCACCGATGTTCTCGCCCAGCGTCAGGCGGCCATTGACGCAGGTCTTGCCTTCATCGAGCGGGCAGAAGGCGTTGTACTGCGCCACCAGCCGGTTGCCGAGTTCATCGAAGGCTGCACGATCCGCATCGGTCCACCAGTTGCGCAGCGCGCCGCTGGCATCGGACTTGGAACCCTGATCGTCAAAGCCGTGGCCGATTTCGTGCCCGATCACGCCGCCGATGGCGCCATAATTGACCGCGATATCATTGGTCAGCGCGAAGAACGGCTGCTGGAGAATCCCCGCCGGGAAGACGATCTCGTTCTTCACCGAGTTGTAATAGGCATTCACCGTCTGCGGCAGCATGCCCCATTCGGTGCGGTCAATGGGCTCGCCCAGCTTGGCGACGTTGTCCGCCCGCCGCCATGCCGCTGCCGCCATGCGGTTGGCAATCGGTGCGCCGGGGGTGATCGCAAGGCCTTCGTAGGTTTCAAGGTTCGGGCGGTAGCCGATCTTGGGATCGAAGCTCGCCAGCTTGGCGCGGGCCTGGTTCTTGGTTTCCTCGCCCATCCACTTGATCTCGTTGATCGATTCGCCAAGTGCGAGGCGCAGGTTTGCCACCAGTTCATCCATCGCCGCCTTGTTTTCGGGCGGGAAGTAACGGGCGACATATTCCTTGCCGACCAGCTCGCCGATAAGGCCTTCGGTTTCCCCGATGGCGCGCTTCCAGCGGGGGCGCTGTTCGGGCGTGCCGCGCAGGGTCTTGCCGAAGAATTCGAAGCTCGCCGCATCGAAGCGCGCAGGCAGCACGGCGGCGTGATCGGACAGGAACTCCTTGACCATCCACGCCTTCAGCACCTCGACCGGGGTTTCGCTCACGAGCGCCATCATGCCGGGCAGGCCCGTGCCGATCTTGGCGAGGGTGGCGGCATCAAGCTTGTATTGCGCGATTTCCTCTGCCGTCGGCGGCATCAGGGCAACGACGAAGCCGGGGCTGCCGGCGATCCCGATCTTCTGAAGCATCGCTGCCACCGGCACCTTGCCGCCGATCGCAGCGAGTTCTTCGGCTGTCAGCAGGTTATAGGTCAGATCGCGGTTGCGGCGCACGGCGCGGTCCCACTGGACGGTGCGGGCGTTGGCATCTTCGAAGGCGTAGACCCGCTCGGCCATTGCAGCGGCATCCCGGTAGCCCGCCTCGGTCAGCAGGAAGGTGAGATAGGCCTTGTACTTGGCCTGAATCGCCACGCCCTTTTCAGAGGTGTCGAGGTAGTAATCGCGGTCCGGCAGGCCGATCCCGCCAAAGCCGACCTGCGCGATGTGGCGATCGGGCTGCTTGGCATCGATCCCCACCCCGCCCGAAATCGGGCTGGCAAAGCCGGGCTCGGCCCACAGCATCGCCAGATCATCGAGGCTCTTGGCGCCTGCAATGCGATCAAGATAGGGCTTGGCCGGTGCAAGGCCTGCCGCCTCGATGGCGCCGGTATCGAGGTATGAGCGGTAAGCGCCAAGAATGCGCTGTTCATCGCCCGAAAGGCTGGCCGGGGCCTTGGCGGCCAGTTCGTCCATCAGCGCCTTGACGTCATAGGTGCTTTTCTCGCCCAGCAGGGTGAAGGCCCCGATGCGGCTGAATTCGGGCGGGAGCGGGTTGGCGTCGATCCAGGTCTTGTTGGCATAGGCGTTGAAATCATCGCCGGGCTTGATGTCGGCGGCGAGATAGGCCGGATCAAATCCCCATTTGCCAAAACTGATCGTGGGCAGGCCGGAAGCGGCAGCCTCGGCGCTCTGGAGCGTCTCGGTCGCCTCTTCATGCGTGTGGTCATCGGCAAAGGCGGGCGTCGCCAGCGCGAGAAGGCTCGCGCCGAGCAGGGCGGCGGTCTTGTTGATCATGTGCGATAGTCCCCGAAAAGCGTGCAGCAGCTGGTCTGCGGTGCATCACCTTAACGCCGCAGCGCGCAAAGGGTTGCGCTTTGTCCGCCGCTTATGACGCTTCGTCGATTTAGGCTGCGTCGGCGGCGAATTGCAGCCTTGCAAGGCGCGCATAAAGGCCGCCCGCCTTGGTCAGCGCATCATGCGTGCCCTGTTCCACGATCCGGCCATCATCCAGCACCACGATCCGGTCGGCCGCACGCACCGTGGCGAGGCGGTGGGCGATCACCAGCGTGGTGCGGTTCGCCATCAGCCCTTCAAGCGCCTGCTGGACGAGCTGCTCGCTTTCGGCATCCAGTGCGCTGGTCGCTTCATCGAGCAGCAGGATCGGCGCATCGCGCAGCAGCGCGCGGGCGATGGCGATGCGTTGCTGCTGTCCGCCCGAAAGCTGCGTCCCGCCTTCGCCAAGATGCGTGTCGAGGCCCTGCGGCAGGGCGCGCAGGAAGCTTTCGGCATTGGCAGCGCGGGCAGCCTGCCAGATGTCCTCGTCACTGGCGTCCCACTTGCCATAACGCAGATTGTCGCGGGCGTTGGCGCTGAACAATACGCCCACCTGCGGCACAAGCGCGATGCGCGAACGGATATCGGCAGGGTCTGCACTGGTCAGCGGCACCCCGTCGAGACGGATCGTGCCGCCCTGCGGATCGTAAAAGCGTTCAACCAGCTGGAAGATCGTCGATTTCCCCGCGCCCGAAGGCCCGACAATGGCAACCGTCTCGCCCGGCTCGATCTCCAGCGTGAAATCGCGCAGGGCTGCCGCTTCGGGCCGCGCCGGATAGCGGAAGGTGACATTGCGGAACGACAGGCTGCCACGGGCAGGGGTCGGCAGGCGTTCCGGGCGGGCAGGGGGCGCGATATCGGGCCTGGCCTCAAGCAGTTCGGCAAGGCGGCTGGCCGCACCAGCGCCGCGCAGCAGATCGCCATAGACTTCCGTCAGCGCCCCGAAGGCCCCCGCCACCAGCCCGCCGACCAGCACGAAGGCGGCGATGGTGCCGCCGGTGATCTCGCCCGCCGCGACCGACAGCGCGCCGCGCCACATCACCATCGTCATCGCGCCGAAGATCAGCACGATCACCACCGATGTCATCACCGCACGCAGCATGATGCGCCGCTTGGCGGTGTCAAAGGTGTTCTCCACCACGCTGGCAAACCGCTCGCTCTCGCGGCGTTCCTGCCCGAAGCTCTGGACGATCTTCATCGCGGACAGCACTTCGGTGACATAGGCGCCCACGTCCGCGATGCGGTCCTGACTGGAACGCGAGACCGCGCGGATGCGGCGGCCGAACACCACGATCGGCACCACCACCAGCGGGATGGCCACCAGCAGGCCAAGCGTGAGCGTGGGTGCAAGGTAGAACAGCATCGCGATGCCGCCGATCCCTGTCAGCGTGTTCCGCAGCGCGACCGATACGGTGGTGCCCACCACGTTCTCGATCACCGCCGTATCGGATGTCATGCGGCTGGAGATTTCCTTGGGGCTGTTCACCTCGTAAAAGCCGGGCGAGAGGCGCAGGAGGTTTTCCTGCACGCGCAGCCGGATATCGGCCACCACACGCTCGCCCAGCCAGCTTACGAAATAGAAGCGGAAGGCCGTGCCGATGCCCAGCACCACGACGATCATCAGCAGATACTGGAAGGCGTGACCGATATCGCTCGCGCTGGAAGCGCCGGAGAAGCCTTCGTCGACGATCACCTTGAAACGATAGGGGATCGCCAGCGTCGCCAGCGAGGTCACCACCAGCGCGGTCAGCGCATAGGCGATCTGGCGCGGGTATTGCAGCGCGGTGCTGAACACCATCCGCAAGGGCGCAAGGCTGCGCGATTTGGGCGCAGCATCTGCCGCCTCGACAACGGCGGTTTCCTCGATTTCTGGGGTGGCGGAAGGATCGCGCGGCTGGGTTTCGGCGTGCATGGTCGCTGGCCTCTAGACCTCTCGGCGGCAGAATTCACGTGCAAAAAGCGGCGCGGGCAGGGCGGAGCGCACGATCCTGCATACAATTGTGCATTGCACAATAGCCTCCAAAGGCGCATCTGAGGCAGCAAGGTGCCACGGGATAAGGCGCCGGAATGTTCGTCGCCGTGAAGGAAACCGATGCTTTATCACGCCTATGAGCTGCAACGCAGCTGGATGAACAGCGCCAGCGCGCTGGCCTCGATCAGCGCCGGGATGCTGACCAATCCCGCCAATCCGATGCGTTACACCGGACTTGGCCCGCTCGCAGCAAGCGCGCTTGACGTGTTCGCCCATGCCACCGCGCATTATGGCAAGCCCGAATTCGGCATCGACAGCGTCGAGATCGGTGGCAAGGCCCATGCGGTGGTGCAATCGACCGTGATGAAGCGCCCCTTCGGCGATCTGCTCCGCTTCCGGGTGGAGGGCACCCCCGCAGACCGCCCTCGCCTGCTGATCGTTGCTCCGATGAGCGGGCATTATGCCACGCTGCTGCGCGGCACGGTGGAACGGATGCTGGAATCGGCGGAAGTGTTCATCACCGATTGGGCCGACGCCAAGATGGTTCCGGCCGATGCGGGCCGCTTCGATCTCGATGAATATATCGACTATCTGATCGCCTTTGCCGAGCACGTGCATTCCGAAGCTGGCGGCCAGCGCATCCACATGATGGCGGTGTGCCAGCCCTCAGTCCCCGCCTTTGCGGCGACTGCGCTGATGAACCTGCACAAATCGCCCGCAACGCCGGCCACGCTTACCATGATGGGCGGCCCGATCGACACGCGCGAATGCCCCACGGTGGTCAACAACATGGCGATGCAGCGGCCGATCGAATGGTTCCGCCAATCGGTGATCGCCACCGTCCCGGGCAAGTATCCGGGCAGCGGGCGGCGGGTCCATCCCTGCTTCATGCAGCTTTCAGCGTTCATGAGCATGAACCTCTCCAGCCACATGATGAGCCATTACGAGATGTTCAAACACCTCACCGTGTGCGCCGAGG
>JAGKSZ010000209.1 GCA_018991295.1 Porphyrobacter sp.
CAGCTATTGCAAACCATTCGCATTTACAAGTGCCTTGTGAGAGTGAAATTGATAATCAGCAATATGTGGCAACGGCCCCGCGACGGGCCTATTGGCCGTGTGCACCTATGAGGAAGGGACTACTCCGATGAAGGCAACGATCTGGCACAATCCGGCTTGCGGTACCTCGCGCAAGACGCTGGCGATCCTCGAAAATCTGAGCCGGGTCGATGTGACGGTGATCGAATATCTCAAGACCCCGCCCAGCGTTGAAAAGCTCGCCCAGCTCTATCGCGATGCCGGCATCACGCCGCAGGCCGGCCTGCGCCTGCGCGGCACCGATGCGGCCGAGCGCGGCTTGCCGGGCGCAGATGACGCAACCGTGCTGGCCGCGATGGTGGCAAACCCCATCCTGATCGAGCGCCCGTTGGTGGAGACTGAAAAGGGCGCGCGCCTGTGCCGGCCGCAGGACAAGGTGCTGGAGATTCTCTAGCGACGGTCCGTGGTGAGTTCGCGGTCAGCCTGCAACCTGAACCACCCGTGCACCAGCACGATGGCGCACAGCAGGACGATCAGCCCGAAGCCCAGCCAGTCCGAATGGCCATAAAGCCACACGCCCAGCGCGGGAGCATAGATGTAGCTGGCACCCGCCAATGACGCGACGATGCCGCTGGCCTGCCCCTGCTCGGCCCGGGTGACCGCGAGCGAGGTTCCCGCGGTCGTCCCCGGTCGGAACAGGCCGAAGCCCAAGGAGGCAATGGCATAGCCCAGCGCGATCAGGTGCAGATCGCCTGCCACAGCCAGCACGGCCGTGCCAAATGCCGCCGTGGTGATCCCCCACAAGGTCGCCGCGCGCGGGCCCAGGTCGAAGCGCGGGATCAGGCCCCACTGCGCCAGCAAGGTGGCAATCGCCCCGCTCATGAGCACCAGCCCCACCGGGCCTGCACCTTCGGCAGGCGTGTCGCGCAGACCGAGCCGGTCAAGCACCAGAAAGCCCGAAATTCCCAGCCCCATCGCCTGTGCGTGCCCGCCGAAAAAGCCCGCAAACACCCACGGCCGCAGCCGCGGATCGCGCCATGACAGCCGCTGCGGCTCGGCGGCGGCTTCATCGTTCTCCGATGCCTCCTGCGGATCAAGCGGAGCGCCCGATCCGCTCGAATAGGCCAGAGCCTGTCCGCGCGCGGCGAATTGCGGTTCATCGTCCGGCAGGCGAAGGCGCAGCAGCACCAGCGCGACCACGCCAATTGCGGCAAAGCAGAGGAATGGCCCCGTCAGCCCCAGTCCGAAGAATGGCACCACCATCAGCGGGGCCAGCGCCGGGCCGATGACCGTGCCCAGCCCGAAGCTTGATGCGATCAGCGAAAGCGCCTGTGTGCGTGTCGCCCGCGGTGTGCGCGATGCGACATAGGCCTGCACCGCAGGCGGCGCGGCACTGCCGAAGCCGCCATAAAGGCTGCGCGCCAGTGCAAAGGCGATCAGCGTCCAGAAGGCGGTCATCCACCCTGCCAGTCCGGCCCACAGCGCCGCACCGCACAACACGAAAGAGGTGATAAATCCGGCCAGCCCCACCGCCATCATCGCCTTGCGCCCGCGCTTGTCCGAACGCCGCGCCCACAGCGGCGCGCACACCACCCACAACAGCGCCGACCATGAATAAGCCAGGCTGATCCACACATCATCGACCTTCAGCGCCGTGCCGATCGACGGCATCACCGATTGCATCGCGGTGTTCCCCGCCGCAGTCACCAGCATCACCATGAACAGCAGCGCCATGCGTGACGGCGGGATTGCGCCAGCCGGGGCGGGCGAAGCCTTGGTCGTCATATCGGGATCGGGTCTGGCCATGGCCCGGCGCGGACTAGGCGAAAGTATCGCTCAGCGCGTCGGTCGACGGTCCGGCAAGCTGGCGGTGAATTGCCACCGTGACCGTCAGCAGGATGACCGTCACCAAGGCATTCACCAGCGCATCCACCACGGCGCCGCCGATGGTTGCCACGCTGCCGCCCAGCGCCGCGAAGATGAGCGAGAGCACCCCTGTCACCAGCGCGGAAATGATCCCGATCACCACCACCAGTAGCAGGATGAACAGTGCGATCCTCAGCGAATTGCCCTTGGTGAGCTGCCACGATCGCGCCAGCGCCGTGAAGGGATTGCGGTTGCCTTCAATAGCGATCACCGGCGCCACCAGCGACAGCTTGACCATCACGTAAACGATGGCGATCAGCGCCGCCAATACGCCCAGCACCGCCACGGCCGCGCCCCCCAGCGCCGAAATCACGCCAAGCGGGATGCCGATTGCGAGCGAGGCCCCGATCACGGTAAAAAACTGCGCGGCAAGATAGCTCGGCATGCTCCCGATCCCGGTGCGAAGGGCCTCGCTCACGGTCGGATTGCCGCGATCGGTCAGCAGCGCAAACAGGCTCATCGAGCCTGCGAACTGCGCAATCAGCAATCCCAGCAGCAAGGGCCAGTTGGCGGCATAGACAGCGCTGATCTGATCCATCATCGCGCGCATGGCTGCCTGCGGATCGGCGCCGGCAGGTCCGGGCTGGGGCGGATTGGCAAGCTCGGGCACCAGCAGCGTTGCCGCCAATGAGGGCAGAAAGAAAAACAGCCCGGCAACAGCGCTGATGGTGTCCTTGTTGGTGCCCATCAGGCTGGTCGCCTGAGTCCAGGCCTTGCCCATGTCGAGCTTGCGCAGTTGCATTGCAATATCCCTTTCCTCAAGCGGCTTTGGTGGAGCCACAATCGCCTCTTGATCTCGCCGCTCAATGCCCCCACCGCTGCGCCATGGCAAGCACTGCTCCGGCCCCCGGGGGGGCATTCCCGATCGAATGGCGGCGCGAGGATGCGCTGGTTGCTTACAGCGATGCGCTGCAAGCGATGGAGGCACGCAACGCGGCCGTTCATGCAGGCGAGGCAGCGGAGCTGATCTGGCTGCTCGAACATCCGCCGGTCTATACTGCCGGCACCAGTGCTGACCCTGCCGAACTGGTCGATCCGCGCTTCGAGGTGGTCGAGGCGGGGCGCGGCGGTCGCTATACCTATCATGGGCCGGGCCAGCGGGTCGGTTATCTGGTGCTCGACCTTGCCAAACGCGGCAAGGATGTGCGCTGCTTTGTCCATGCTATCGAGGGCTGGGTGATTGCAACGCTGGCCACCTTCGGCGTGGAAAGCTGGCGCGCACAAGGCCGCGTCGGTATCTGGACCCGCGATATTGACGGCAGCGAGGCCAAGATTGGTGCCATCGGCGTGCGGGTGCGGCGCTGGGTGACGATGCACGGCTTTTCTGTGAACCTCGCGCCTGATCTTGCCCATTTCGGCGGGATCGTGCCTTGCGGCATCGCAGAATATGGCGTCACCAGCCTTGCACGGCTGGGGCTGACGGTTTCGAATGCCGAATGGGATGCCGCGCTGATCGCCAAAAGCGACGATTTTCTTGACGCCCTCGATGCGGCAGCCAAAAGGGCCTGCCGATGAAGCGCCTTGCCCTTCTTGCCCTTTGCCTTTCTCTTGCTGCTTGCGATCAGCAGGCCGCCGCGCCTGCGCAGGAAAGTGCGGCAGCATCCGGGGAAGTATTGCCCGGTTCGGTTTCGGACGCGATGATTCCGCTTGAACAGCTCAATTCCGAGGCACCGCTTGCTCCGCGACAGGCAGCGCCCGTGGGCGATGTCGATGCCGAGCAGCCCGAGGTTGAACCGGTTCCCGGGATTGACAGTGCCCCTGCAAGCACAGGGGCCGGACCAGCACCTGCTGGCCCGGCCCCCGTTCAGCCACAGCCGTAACTCGTTCGGCCTATTGCGCCGCCTGCGCCTGTTCCTCGGCAAGGGTCGGGTAATCGACATAGCCTTCGGGAATCGGGAAGTACCAGCTCTTGGGGACGTCCTTGTTGGGGTTCCAGTGCGCGCCGGCCGCGATCCGCTTTTCCAGATCGGGGTTGGAGATATAGGCGCGCCCGAAGCTCACCGCATCGCACTTGCCGCTCACCACATCGGCCTCGGCTTCCTCGGCGGTGTAGTCTGAATTGAGGATCAGCTTGCCGGTGTAGATCTGGCGGGTCAGCGGGCTCTGCTTGGGCACGTCGGTCTGGCCGAAGGTGCCGTTGGGGCCGGGCTCGCGCAGTTCGACGAAGGCAAGGCCCAACTCCTCGCACACCTTCGCTGCTGCGCCGAAGGTCGCTGGGGGATTGCTGTCATCTGTCCCTTGCGAATCGCCATTGGGCGAGAGGCGGATGCCGACGCGGTCCGCGCCCCAGACGTCGATCAGGGCTTCCAAGACTTCGCGCATGAAGCGGGTGCGGTTTTCGGGGCTGCCGCCATATTCGTCGGTGCGCAGGTTGGTCTTGTCGCGCAGGAACTGGTCGACAAGATAGCCATTGGCGCCGTGCAACTGCACCCCGTCAAAGCCCGCCTTCTTGGCGTTTTCGGCAGCGCGGCGATAGTCGGCGATGGTGCGCTTGATATCCTCATGGGTCATTTCGCGCGCCACGGCGTAGGGCTGCTTGCCGGTTGGCGTGTGCGCTTCGCCCGGGGCCTGCGTGGCGCTGGCCGAGAAGGGTGGCTGGCCATCGAGGAACACCGGATGGACGATGCGGCCCATGTGCCACAGCTGCATGACGATAAGGCCGCCCTCTTCGTGCACCGCCTTGGTGGTGGCCTTCCATGCTTCGGTCTGTTCATCGCTCCAGATGCCCGGCGCGCTCGGCCAGCCAAGGCCTTCGCGGCTGATGCCGGTCGCTTCGGTCAGGATCATGCCCGCGCCTGCGCGCTGGCGATAATAGAGCGCCATCAATTCGTTGGGGACGAACATCGGTTCGGCCGCGCGCCCGCGGGTAAGGGGGGCCATGAAAATGCGGTTCTTCGCCTCAAGCGCGCCCATGCGGAGCGGCTGGAACAGGGCTTCGTGCATCGGGGTCGTCTCCTTCGATTGCTCTTTGCAACTTGCACTAGGGCGCGGGGCGGCTAGGGCGCAAGCATGGAAAATGACGGGGGCGTGAAAGCCGGGCTATCCGGCACGGGCGTTGCGGAGGCGCGGGGCTGGCGCGCGGCGCTGCTGCTGGCGGCGC
>JAGKSZ010000210.1 GCA_018991295.1 Porphyrobacter sp.
TGGCTGAAGAAGAACACCCAGCTGTCGGCAGCCCATTCGTGCAGGCTGATCGGACCGGTGGTGGTGTCCACGGTGAAGTCGGGGGCGATATCGCCGATGTGCAAGCTCATGTCGTTCACTCCTTTGTCGGGAACCAATGGCGTAGCAGCAGGTGCGATTCGGCGATAATACAATTACTCTTATTCTGAAATCGAATTTTCAGATTTGTCGCAATTTTGGCGAATTTTGCCCCAATTGGCTGCTCGGGCCGCGAAATCGGGCACCTTGATTACATTTTATGTTTAATTGTAGGCCGCCCCCTGCCAGTGATCGAACAGAGCACACGCCGAAAGTCGGCGCGCCGTGTTGCAAGGCTGGAGGCGGATTGCAGGGCGGCCGGGCCGGTGATGAATCGCCTCATCGCAGCCATGACATGGGCCGAACATGGCCGACGCGGCGCCTCCAGCAGTGGGCAAGCGTTGGGGCCAAAGGTGACAGAGCGCGCCTGACCGGGATGAGGAGAAGAAGGAAGGGGATCACCCCCTCCCCGAACGCACCCTAGCGGATGGCGGGGGCGGAAAGCGCCGCGCGCAAACGCCGCCGAACAAGAAACGGCTCAAGCCAGCGGCCCGCCAGATAGACCAGCGCGAAGAAACCGGCGAGATAATATCCCTCGTCCGGCGAATGGCGGCCCTCCTTGTCCTTGGCGTCCTTTTTCTTGGACGGATCCTCAGGCGCGGGTGCGCCCAGAAACACGTCAACCGGGTTCAGCGCCTCGACCCGCTTCGGCTTGTCCCCGTCTTTCTTGGCAGCCTTTTCCGATCCTTCTCCGCCTGCGGCTTCCCATGCGTTGATCGCGCTGGCAAGCTGGGCGAAGCCGAGAAACAGCAGCGGCGCAAGGAAGCACAGCAGCAGCGCGTGGCTGAACAGATCGAAGCGCAGCACCGCGCCCGATCCCGCCCGCTCGATCCACAGCCGCCCGCGCGTGAAGGTGGCAAACTTGTCCTGCGCGGCGGGGTTATGCTTGGCATAGGTCAGCACCCCGCCTTCGGCAGACAGCGCGGTGCCAGGCGTTTCCAGCATCGGAGCGAGCCGAGCGAAAGCATCCTCAGGGGTCAGCGCACTATCGACCGGCACCGCGCCGCGCACCCGCCAGATGTGGTCAATCAGCGGCAGGTTCAGGCCCGGCATCTTCGCAGGCGGGGCAGGCAGAGGGTCGCCCGTCCCG
>JAGKSZ010000211.1 GCA_018991295.1 Porphyrobacter sp.
TCCAGATGCACCGGCGTCGGCACCGCCGCCCCGCCACCCAAGCGCCGAACGATCGCAGCCCTGGCCGAACGCCAGCCTTCACGGAACGGGAAGACCATCGTCTCGCCAATATGCATCCGGCGTCCGCCTTCCATGCCTAGCAGCTCGGCCTCGCCATCCACGCAGGTTCCGAAAATGCGGTCCCAGATGATCCACGTTCCCGAATAATTGCTGCGGGTTGCCTCGTAATCCTGTGAATGGTGGACCGAATGGTGCTCGGTGGTGTTGAAGATGAAGCGCCACCAGCGCGGGGTGTTGAAGCGCACGTTGATGTGCTGGTAGATGCCCACCGTCATCCCGATCGCACCTGCCAGCAAGAACGCGCGCGGCAGGAAATCGAAGAGCCCGCCGATCCCCAGCCCGATCAGAAACAGCTCAACCGGGTTGCCGACCGCACCCTTGTTGATGTTGAGCTGGGTGATGTAGTGATGCGGTGCATGGGTCAGCCACAGCGGGTACCAGTTATGCATCCCGCGGTGCATCCAGTATTGGCCGAAGTCGAAGATCATCGAGATCAGCACCGCCTGCACCAGTAGCGGCAAGCCGGTAAACCAGCTGAACTTGTCCCAATCGAAGGCGTTCTGCACTGCTGCGATGATCGCCCCATCGCCGATATAGGCATCGACCATACGCAGGAAGGTCATGCCGAGCGCAACGTAAAAGGCGTCGGTCGCAAATTCCTTCCAGGTGAGCTGCCAGCTGGAATAGCGCGGATTGACCCATTCGAGCCCGAGCAGCAGCACCGTCCAGCCCAGTCGGATCGCTACCGCAGTCGAGGCAACAGCGAGCCAGTTGGGCGCATAATACCAAAAGCCTATCGCCAGCAGCAGCATGGCAGGCTGGAAGTACGTGAAAATGAACCGCCTGATCGGCCCGCCTTCAACCTTGCCGATATTCTCCCAGCCAACAGTCACGGGCGCGTCCGCGCCGATGATCCGCTTGCCAACCTGAACTCCGGCCATAGCACGCTCCAGTCGAGAGACATCGAAGATCCTGCGTCAACAGCCTTGGCGTCCCCTTACGCGCGAGGAAGTGGGCAAATGACGTAGGCTTGTGCGATCCCGGGGTAAGCGCCTGTTATTCCTGTTGCGAAGCAGTCAGTCAGTCATCAGTCGGACGGCAATTGCAGTGGCTGCCGCGCGGGTTTCGACCCCAAGTTTGCGGAACACCTGTTCCAGGTGCTTGTTCACTGTTCGCGGGGATATACCAAGTATTTCGCTGATCGTCTTGTTGGTTTTGCCATAGCTCACCCACAGCAGCACTTCGGCCTCGCGGCGGGTGAGGCCGCCATGTTTCTGGAGGGCGGCGATCTTGCCGTCCTCGCGCACTTCGGTAAGGCGCAGCAGCACTTCGCCGGGACGGTCGCTTTCGATCAGTGCAAGGTCGATGTCGATGCCGCGTACGCTGGCCCGCACCACGGTGCCGGGCGACACCGGATCACCACCGGTCAATCCCAGCACCGCTTCAGCCAAGGCTTCTGGAAGCGTGGCAGCATCGGTGCGCCATGCAGGATCCACCGTCTGGAACAGGGTCTCGGCCTGCGGGGTGCACCAGATCAGCGCACCGTCATCGCCCAGCGCGGCAATGCTGCGACCGGCCAGCCCCAGCGCAAGTCGCGACCGATAGGCGCCGCGGGCATTGGCAAGATGGACGCGGATACGCGCCAGCAGCTCCTCGACGACAATCGGCTTCCTCACATAATCCACCCCGCCCGTGCCGAGCGCTGCCACGACATGATCCGGATCGCCCAGCCCCGTGATGAAGATCACCGGGATATGCGAAGATTTCGGCGCGGCCTTGATGGCTTTGGTGGTCTCGATGCCGCTCATGCCGGGCATGACGGCATCCATCAGGACCAGATCGGGCTGCACCTCTTGCAGCAAGGCCAGTGTCGCCTCGCCGCTGCGCGCAATCAGCACGGTCATGCCGGCTGCATCGAGGGTGTCGACAAGGAGCCGGAGCTGATCCGGATTGTCATCGACGACGAGGATCGTGTCCCTATGCTGCATCGGCCTGCACTCTTCTTGCAAGACGGGCCAACGCCTGCAAATCGAAGCGGTCAAGGCATGAGCGCATCTGGTCTGCGAGCGGCGCAGCCTCAGGGGCGAGCGCGGCAATAGCGTCAATCTCGGCCTCGATGGCTCGCACATGACCGATCCGCACCAGCCGCTCGATCTCGGCACTATGCGCGGCGGCAGCGGATACGAAGACAGGGGACAGCGGGGCGGCTGCCATGGTGGCGGCAGGCTGCGCCCCTGCGCTGCCCGCTGCCCGCACCCATTCCACCCCGATCTGATCGGCGATCACATCAAGCAGCAGTGCAAAATCGAAGGGCTTGGCCACGAAGGTGTCATGGGCAAAGGGTTGGGAAGGCGGCGTGGCAGCAGGATGCAGGACTTCGCCCGAAAGCATCACGATCCGCAAGGCCGCGCCATGCCGGGTTCGCAACTGCGCGGCGAGGTCCCAGCCATTCTCGCTCCCCAGCATCACGTCACACAGGACCAGATCCGGCTGCACTTGCGCCGCCAGCGCCAGCGCGGTCGCCGTATCGCTTGCAGCGTGCACCCGAAAGCCGAGTTGCTCCAGCAGGCAGCGCACCATGGCAAGATGCGCCGCATCGTCATCCACCAGCAGCACCCACCGCTCACGCCCGACATAGCCGGTTACTGCGCCTGCCAGCGGCGCGGGATCAGCTGGCGGCGTCAGCGGCTGGGAAAGCATCAGCCTGACAGTGAAGCGCGAGCCTTCTCCCGGCGCGCTGTCGACCATGATATCGCCGCCCATGATGTGCACCAGCGCCTGCGTGATCGCAAGGCCGAGCCCCACCCCCGGACGCTCAGCCGCCGGCCCGCCGGCCCGTTCGAAGGGGACAAAGATGCGCTCAGCATCCTCAGGCGCGATGCCGATGCCGGTGTCGATCACGGTGAACCTTGCAAGTTCGTTCCGGTATTCCACCTTGAGCGTGACAGTGCCTGCATCGGTGAACTTGATGGCATTCGTCAGAAGGTTGATCAGCACCTGCCGCAGCCGCCGGGGATCGGTGTGGACGAATTCGGGCAAGTTCTCGGGGCGCTCCAGCACCAGCGCCAGCCCCTTGGCTTGCGCCTGAAGGCTGAGCATGGCGATGACCTGATCGAGAAATTCGGGAAAGCGGATCACCTCCCGCGTGAGCTTGAGCGACCCGCCTTCGACCTGCGCCATATCGAGCAGGCCCTCGACAAGATGCGCGAGGTGTTCGGCACTGCGACGGATCACACGCGCCGCGGCCAAGGGGTCTGTCCCCTCGCCGCGCTCGATCAGCTGGGCATAGCCATAGATCGCATTGAGCGGAGAGCGGATTTCGTGGGCGACGCTGGCGAGAAATCGGGTTTTGGCCTCGTTGGCAGCTTCAGCGGCGGTCAACCGGGCGAGCATATTGGCATCGGAAGGGCCCCCTTCCGCGCCCGCACGCCGCAGCCAATCGGGAAGCCGCCCCATCTTGCGTTCTACCGCGATGCGATGAAGGCGCGCCAGCCGCCCAGATAGGTGATGTCCTCAGCCCCCGTCAGCGCGCGCGGTTCGGCCACGAAGCCCTTGACGCTGGAGCCATCGGCCAGCTGCACCGTACCAATGGCAAGCGGCGGGGGAACTTCGGCAACAAAGCTTCCGAAATTTGCCATATCCAGCTCATAAACCTCCAGCGCGATGGGCGCGCCTTCCGGGCTGTGGACCAGCGCAGGTTTGGGCGGCACGCTGTCGGCCATGGCGTAAAGCCGGTAACAGGGCGCAGTCGTGAAGGCCCCCACGAAGGTCGCCCCCCTGCTGATCAGCTGCCAGTGCAACGGCATGCCTTCAAGGTGAGCACCAACGACGGCGATTTTGACAGTGTCCATGCGGTCTCCAAGATCGAGCGGTGGCCGGGGCGGCAAGTCGGCAGCGGTAAGGAATGCACAGGCCAGCTGCATCAGTGCGCGGTCGCTGTGGGCAGGGCCGATCAGAGTGATTCCAAAGCCCGTCGCGTTGCTGCGAGCACCCGCAGGCACAGCCACAGCGGCCATATCGAGCAGGTTCACGAAATTGGTGTAGAGCCCGAGATTGCTGTTAAGCGCGATCGGCGCCTCCAGAAGCTCGGCCACCCGGTAAGTCGTGCCAGTGGTCGGAAAAGCGAGCGCGTCCACCCCCTGCCACATGCTCTCGGCATAACGCTGCAATTCAGCGAGGCGATAGATGCCGTTCCACAGCTCGGTCGCCAGCATCGCAGCCCCCGGGGCAATCACCGCGCGCACCACCGGGTCAACAGCGAGCGGATTGTCCCTCAGCAGCGGCGCAATGGCGGCAGTGCGCTCGGCAACCCAAGGGCCGCCATAAAGCAGGCGTGCGGCCTCAAGCAGCGGAGCGATGTCGATCTCTACCAGTTCGCACCCCTGCGCGAGTGCGGCGAGCGCCCGGTCATAGAGATATTCGGCCTGAACATCGCCGAAGAACTGCCGCTGGTCGCAGCGCGGCACGCCGATGCGCCGCCCGGCAAGCGGCACATCGGCCAGCGGGCGCGAAAAAGCGTCCTCGGCATCAAACCCGGCCAGCACATCATCGATCAGCGCGGCATCGTCCAAGGCATCGGTGAACACGGTAATGCAATCGAGCGTACGGCAGGCAGGCACCAGCCCGCGTGTGCTCCACCGGCCCTTGCTGGGCTTGAGGCCGACGAGGTGGTTGAACGCCGCCGGCACCCGTCCTGACCCAGCTGTGTCAGTGCCAAGCGCAAAGGCCACCAGCCCCGCCGCTACCGCAACCGCACTGCCGGATGACGATCCGCCGCTCACATAATCGCGATTATAGGCGTTGCGGGGGATGCCATAGGGGCTGCGCGTGCCGACAAGGCCGGTGGCAAACTGATCGAGATTGGTCTTGCCCACACAGATCGCGCCTGCCGCCTCAAGCCGCTCGATCACTACTGCCGAACCTTGGGGGCGGTAAGCAAAGGCAGGGCAGGCAGCGGTGGTCTCAAGCCCAACCACGTCGATATTGTCTTTGGCGGCAAATGGCACTCCAGCGAGCGGCAGGCGCTCGCCCGATGCGATCCGGGCATCAATGGCACTTGCAGCGGCGCGCAAAGCGGAAGGCTCGAAGCGGGAAATCCAGACTTGTGGCTGGCGCGCATCATAGGCGGCAAGCCGCACAAGGGTTTGCTCCATTACCGCAAGCGCGCTGGTTTCGCCCGAGCTGACAGCCTGCGCGATGGCGGCCGGACTAAAGCGGACAAAAGCGGTCATCCGCGCCTCCGCAAGGCCAGCATAGGCGCGCCGGGGGTGAGCGACTGGCCTTCAGCGATATAGACCGCCTCCACCGTGCCACTGGCCGGGGCCTCGAACGGGCATTCCATCTTCATTGCCTCGATCACGGCGACCACATCCCCTTCAGCCACGCTATCGCCGGGGCTGACGAGCAGCTTCCACAGGCTCCCGCCGAACGGGGCCTCGATCAGGTCCGCGCCCTCTGGCAATTCGATGGCCTGCGCGTCGCCTGTGCCACCATCGGCGCCGAGCAAGGCGCTGACGCGGTCGAACTCGCCCGATGCGGCCCATGCAGCACGTTCGGCATCGAAGGCGGCCTGACGGGCAGCTTCGAAGGCGGCGATGCTGGCGGCGTTTTCCTTGAGAAAGGCGCGATGATCGGCAAGGCGGAAGGTGGTTTCATCAATCCGGATCGAACGCCGGCCGTGGGGAAAATCACGCCGCCATTCGGCCAGTTCCTCCGCTGAAACCGGAAAGAAGCGGATCTGATCGAAGAAGCGCAGCAGCCACGGCTTGCCTTCGGTGAAGGCTCCGGTGTCGCGGCCGGAATTGCGATAGGTGTTCCACACCTGGATGGTTCGCCCGAACAGCTGGTAGCCGCCCGGCCCCTCCATGCCGTAGATACACATGTATGCCCCACCGATCCCCACCACATTGGGCGGGGTCCAGGTACGTGCGGGATTGTATTTGGTGGTCACAAGCCGGTGGCGCGGATCAACCGGCGTGGCAACCGGAGCACCCAGATAGACATCGCCAAGGCCGAGCACGAGATAGCTCGCATCGAAGATCAGATCTTCCACCGCCTTGGCATCAGGCAGGCCATTGATGCGGCGGATGAACTCGATGTTGTCAGGACACCATGGGGCATCATCGCGCACGGTGCCGACATATTTGGCGATGGTTTCGGCAGTGGCCGGATCGCGCCAGCTGAGCGGCAAGTGGACAATGCGTGAAGGCGCCTCGAACTCGGCAAGGTCACCCATTTTCTCCTCGCAAGCTATCAGCGCTGCCAGAGCGCCCGCCTGATCGAGCCCATCTCCGTCAAAATGCAATTGCAGCGAGCGAATGCCCGGGGTGATGTCGACCACCCCCGGAAGCGCCATGGCCTCCAGCGCCTGCATCAGCGCATGGACGCGGATGCGCAGCTCGATATCAAGCACGATCTCGCCATATTCGACCAAGATGTTGCGGTCACCCTGCTGGCGATAGGTGGTGCGTGGGCGGGCGGATGAGGCGGGGGGTTCAGCAAGGATTGGGGACAGGGGGGCGATGGCGCGGGCAGGGGTGGGGCCTTCAGGCTGCTCGGCATCCGCAATGCTGACCGGCACAAAGCGCACCCGATCATCCGGGCTGAGCTGTCCGATTTTCCAGCGGGCTGCCGCGATCACCGTGAATGGGCAGACGAACCCTCCCAGCGAAGGCCCGTCCGGCCCGAGAATGATCGGCATGTCCCCGGTAAAATCGACCGCGCCGATGGCATAGGGATTGTCGTGGATGTTCGAGGGGTGCAGCCCTGCCTCGCCCCCATCGCGCCGCGCCCATTCGGGCTTGGGACCTATCAGCCGCACCCCGGTACGGTTGGAATTGTAATGGACCTGCCAGTCAGCCGCCAGAAAGCGGTCAATGTCAGCGGGCGTGAAGAAATCGGGCGCACCGTGAGGGCCGTAAAGAACGCGCACACGCCATTCGCGGCCCAGTTCCGGGAGCGGTGCCATGGCGCTCTCACCTGCGACCGCATCGCCCAGATGAAGCACATCCCCCGCCACCAGCGCACGCGCAGCAGGGCCGCCGAACTGACCGAGAGTGAAAGTGGCGCAGCTGCCGAGGTAGGGTACGACATCGAGCCCGCCTTCAAAAAGAATATAGCCGCGCATCCCTCCGCCACAGGCGCGGCCCATGGCGAGTGTTTGTCCGGCAGCGATGGCCAGCGGGACACCGCGCGGGGCAGGTTGGCCATCAATGGTCGCACCGAAATCCGCACCCGTCACACAGATGGTGACCGGAGCCTCGAACAATAGTGTCGGTCCGCTGGCGGTGACCTCCAGCCCGGCCGTGCCCTCAAGATTGCCAAGGATGCGGTTGCCGAGGCGGAATGAGCGGTCGTCCATCGGCCCTGACGGGGGGACACCCACATGCCACAGGCCGAGCCGCCCCGGCCAATCCTGCACTGTGGTCGCCGTGCCGCCGGCCAGCACGCGGACCGCGCGGCGCTGAAAGGTGACGCGTTCAAGCAGCCTCGTGGACACCTCGCCGCTGACAAAGTCTGGGTGGCGCACCACTTCGCGAAGCCATCTGAGGTTGGTCTCTATCCCATCCACGCGGGAAGCATCGAGGCCTGCCTGCATCGCGGCAATCGCCCCCTCGCGGGTTTCGGCGCGGGTAATGAGCTTCGCCAGCATCGGATCGTAGAAGGCGCTGACCTCACTACCCGCCATAACCCAGGTCTCGGCCCGGATATTGTCCGGGAACTGCACAGTGGTGAGCGTGCCCACGGTCGGACGATAATCCTGTCCCGGGTCCTCGGGATAGAGGCGCACCTGCACGCTATGGCCCCGAGGCTGCGGCGCCGGCGCATCGAGCATGGCAAAATCGCCCGCCGCTGCGCGTATCATCCATTCGACGAGGTCGATCCCCATCACCTCCTCGGTGACGCCATGCTCGACCTGGAGGCGCGTGTTCATTTCAAGGAAGAAAAACTCCTCACGCGCTGCATCGTAGAGGAACTCGACCGTGCCCGCCGAAAGATACCCTGCCGCCTCGCCCAGCCGCACGGCGGCGGCGATCAGGTCAGCCCGCTTGGCATCGGAGAGGCACGGCGCAGGCGCTTCCTCCACCACCTTCTGATTGCGGCGCTGGAGCGAACAGTCACGCTCGCCCAGCGCCATAACGCGGCCCTGCCCGTCTCCGAAAACCTGCACTTCCAGATGGCGGGCGCGAGGCACATAGCGTTCGAGGAACACGCCCGCATCACCGAAACTTGCCTGGCCCTGGCGGACCACGGCGGCAAAACCTTCGCGCAGCTGTGCCTCGGTGTTGCAGATGCGCATCCCAATGCCGCCACCGCCCGCGGTTGCCTTGAGGATCACGGGATAGCCGATCCGCACCGCCGCCTCGGCCGCCTCGTCCACGCCCATCAGCAGCCCGGTGCCCGGCGCAAGCGGGAGGCCGTGAGCCTCGGCCAGGGCGCGGGCGGAATGCTTGAGTCCGAAGGTGCGGATGTTCTGCGGGGTTGGCCCAATGAAGGCGATACCTGCGGCTGCGCAGCTTTCCGCAAATTCCGCGTTCTCGGCCAGAAACCCGTAACCGGGATGGATCGCGCCTGCCCCTGTCGCCCGGGCGGCAGCGAGGATAGCCTCGACATTCAGATAGGATTGCGCCGCAGGACCCGGCCCGATGCATATTGCATCGTCTGCCGCGATGACGTGGAGCGAGCCAGCGTCCGCTTCGGAATAGATCGCTACCGTCCGCAGGCCCATGGCGCGCGCGGTGCGGATGATCCGCGTCGCGATTGCGCCCCGATTGGCGATGAGGACGGTGCCGAAGTTCATACCGTCGTCACGATCATCCGCACCGGCGTTGGATTGAATCCGTTGCAGGGGTTGTTGATCTGCGGACAGTTGGAAACCACCACGATCACGTCCATCTCTGCACGCAGATCGACGGTCAGACCTGGCGCTGAAATGCCATCGACGATGCCGAGCGTACCATCATCCATGACCGGCACGTTCATGAAGAAGTTGATGTTCGACACGATATCGCGCTTGCCGCGCCCCTGCCGCAGGTTGGCTTCGAGGAAATTGTCAACGCACGCATGTTGCTGTTTTGTGTGATGTCCGTAGCGTAACGTATTGCTTTCACACGAACAGGCGCCGCCAATGGTATCGTGATATTCAACCGCGCTGTCGATGATGGTCATCATCGGATTGCCTTCGTTCGAGAGCAGCACGGTGCCAGTGCGCAGGAACAGGTTGCCCTGCGCGGCGACGGTATCCTGCGCCGAATAACGCTCCGCATCGTCGGCGGCGGCGTAAATCAGGAAATCCACCGCTTGATTGCCCTCGACATCGACAATCCGCAGCACCTCTCCCGAGCGCACATGATGAAGCCAGGGCGCGCGGGCAGGCACGATCTCGTCGTGGATAATGGTTCCGGAGAGGCCGGAGAGGGCCGGATCGCTCGTCATCTTATGGTTCCGGTAAAGGGAGTTAGCGGCGGTAGTAATCCTCGGTATTCAAATAGGCGCGCAGGCCCTCTGGCGTGGCATTGCGCACCGGGTCGTTTTCGGGCGTCACGTCCCCTCGCCATGCTGTCAGGCGCAGCGCGGTCGAATTGTATGATGGGCGCGGGTCAAGAACGTGCGGGCAATTTGCGATCACGATGATGACATCCATCTCGGCCCGCAGGATCACTTCGCGTGGCCCTTTGAAGGGGCCAACCAGCGGCGTGATGCTGCCATCAGCCTCAATCCGCACACCCTTGAACAAGGTGACGCAAGGGTGGACATCCCGGCGGGTGAGCCCATGCTTGGCCGCACCGAGGATCAGCCGGTCTCGGCCATTGGGGAAGGCGCCGGAGTTTCGGCCTTCTTTGTATTTTCGTGAGTTACTCGCCATATTCGAGACACCGCAGAAAGTGTCATGCGTCCCGGCCGTATCGGCAATCATGCTCGCCAGAACCCGGCCCATATCGGAAAGCAACAGTTTGCCCTGCCCCAGATAGGCATTCCACTGGACCTTGACCGTATCGGCCACATTCAGCCGCTCTGTCGGCATTTCGGCGTTGAAGATGTTGAGGCTCGCACAGGCATCGCCCGCCTTGTCGATCAGCCGCAGCCGGGTGCCGCGCGTCAGCCTGCGCGAGGTATAGCCGCCAGGGGCGACCGTCTCCTCCCAGACGAGATCACCAGGCGCGGCGCCTTCGGGCCGATCATCTGCCACAGGGGGCAGGATCGGCATGGTCTCGACCCGTGTGCCCCCTTGCGCACGGGCGTGTTCGCGAGCGGCTTTGGGATCGGCGAGGCTCATTCCGACACCTCCTGCGCAAAGGGCCCTTCATGTTCGTGGAGCGGCGGGAGCAGCGCGGTCGTGGTGACCAGCTGCAATTGCTGCACGCCCCGGATCGCCCGCAAGGCATCGCACAGCTGCCGCAGGCGCACCGCCGGACCCTGCACCAGCAGCACCTCCAGCGACTGATCCTGTTCAAGAAACACGTGCTGCGAGGAGATCACTTCTTTCAGGTAATCCACTTGCGTTTCAGCAAGTTGCTGGCGGACCCTGCCACCGCCTCCTGCATAGACAATTGTCACAGTCCCCGCGAGCGTTTCATCCGGGCGGGTCAGCGCCTCATGTTCGGCAAGCGCATGGCGGATCAGTTCCGCGATCAATTGCGAGCGCGAAGGCAACCCGCGTTCCTCCACCATCATGTCGAGCTGGCGGAACAGCTCGGCCGGAAGGCTCATTGAAAGGCGCGCCAATCTTGCCTGCTCGGGCCGAGGGGACTGTGAAGAGCTCATGGGCGGAACATTTCAGGTATTAACTTTCGTGTCAATCGTAATACCCAGAGGGGCAATCGGGGGCTCCGCCGCCTGCTTGCGGGTCAGTTCGAGGTCATAGACCACCCCTGCGCCATAGCGCTGCGGCGCGTGCGGATCGTGGCGGCGCTTGTCGAGGGTGAGCACCCGTGTTCCCAGCGAAAAAGCCTCTTTGATATCGTGGGTTACCATGATGATCGTGAGGCCGTGTTCGCGCCACAGCCGGGTGATCAGCGCGTGCATATCGCCCCGGATGCCCGGATCGAGCGCGCCGAAGGGCTCGTCGAGCAGCAGGATGCGGGGCCGCTTGATGAGGGCTTGGGCGATGGCGAGGCGCTGCTGCATCCCGCCCGACATCTGCGCGGGGTAGAGGTTGCGGCTGTCCGCCAGACCGACCTGTTCGAGCATCGCCTCGGCCTCCGCCATAGCGGCGCGGCGGGCGCTTCCGAACAGGCGTGCGATCAAGGGTGAAGAAGAAAATTCAAGCCCGAGCAATACGTTACCAAGCACAGTTAAATGCGGAAACACCGAATAGCGCTGGAACACTACCCCGCGATCTGGCCCACATTCTGCCGGGAGCGGTGCGCCGTCGAGGGTGATGGTCCCGCGCGAGGGGGCCTCCTGACCGAGAATGACCCGCAACAGGCTGCTTTTGCCAGCCCCGGATGGCCCTATGATTGAGATAAATGAACCTTCTGTAATATCGAGAGAAACCCGTTCAAGAACGACCTTCTCGCCATATTCGACCCAGATGTTCTGGAGGTTCAGCATCGCTCAGCGGGCCCCTGCATGGGCCCAGCCGAACAGGCGGCGGCTGCCGTTTGAGAGCGCGAGGTCCATCACCACCGCCAGCAGCGCGATCCACGCGACGTAAGGGATAATCACGTCCATCGCCAAATAGCGGCGCACCAGAAAGATGCGGTATCCCAGTCCAACATCGGCCGCGATCGCCTCGGCCGAAATCAGGAACACCCAGGCAGGTCCGAGCGAAAGGCGAAGCGCCTCGAACAAGCGCGGCAGCGCCTGCGGCAGCGCCACGCGCAGCACCACGCCCCATGAATTCGCGCCCAAAGTCAGGGCTTTGACCACCTGCTCACGCGGCAGGCTGCCGATGTGCCCTGCCACATCGCGGACCATGAAAGGCGCCACCCCGATCACGATCAGCGCCACTTTGGCCACTTCTCCCAATCCAAACACGATAAACAGTATGGGCAGGAGAGCGATAGGCGGGATGACGGCTATGGCGGTTACGAGGGGGCCTAGAGCGGACCCGACGGGGGGCAAGGCCCCCACGACGAGGCCAACCAACAAGGCCGTTGTTGTGGCAAGGCCCAACCCCAACCCCAACCGCCACACGCCTGCGAGCGTAACGGCCCAGAACAAGGAATTGGCCGGACAGGGGATCGGGTTCGAACAAGAGCCCCGCCATCGCCGCCGCCATCGCGCCGGGAAGCGGCAGGATCTTGTCGGCCGGGTTATCCGCATGGCGCGCAGCGGCAGCGATCACATAGCCCAAAGCCAGCACCAGCAGCGGCACGGCACCAAGCAGGACCCCGCCGCGTCGTCCCGGAGCCGCCGTCACCCAGCGCATGGGGTCAGAGCTTTCCGTCTGCGGCAAGTTGCATGTAGGTCGGATCGAAACGCAGCGTCACGGCCTTGGGATCGCCAAGCGTCTTGCCGCCCGGAAAGCTCATCCCCACCGCATCTGCCGACCTTGCGCCCTGCCCGAACAACCCTTGCGCAAAGGAAAAATCGCGCACGCGGGTCATGGTGGTCAGCAGGTCACCCGATTGCATCGCGGCCACCGCTGCCTTGGGATCGGTGTAGAGGAAGGTCGTCGCCAGCTGCCCTTCGAAGGACGCTGCATCGGTTCCCGCCAGCTTGGCCATCGCCGCCCGCGCCGCAGCGCCTTCGGCATCCTTGCGCGCCATCAGCGCCATGGTTTCAAACCAGATCCCGGCAAGCGCCTTGCCAAGGTTGGGGTTGGCCTTCAGCACCGCTGTATCGACCACCATCAGATCGAGAATCTCGCCCGGAATATCAGCCGAGGTGAACACCGCCTTGGCCCCCGCCACGCCCTTCATGGTGGTCACCTGCGGGTTCCACGCCACCGCCGCGGTAACGTCGGGCGAGGCGAAGGCGGCGGCGATATCGGCGTCCGAAGTGTTGACGGTTTTCACGTCGGTCAGCTTCATGCCCGAGGTTTCGAGCGCGCGGGCGAGCAGGTAGTGCGAGACCGACAGTTCAGCGAGGTACACCTGCCGCCCCCTCAGCCCCGCCACGTCACCTGCGCCCTTCAGCAGCACTGCATCATTGCCGTTGGAATAATCACCCAGAATGATCGCGCTGGTATCCTTGCCGCCGGCTGCCGGAATGGTGAGCGCGTCCATATTGGCGACCGTCACCCCGTCCAGCTTGCCCGCGGTGTACTGATTCACGCTCTCGATATAGTCGTTCACCTGCACGAACCTGATGGTGATGCCGTACTTGTCGCCCCACTTCTTCACGATCCCCGCCTGCTCGGCATAGGGCCAGGGCATCCACCCGGCATAGATCGACCAGCCGATGTTGAATTCGGTCTTGGGCGCAGGTGCCTCCTCCTCGCCGCCGGAGCAGGCCGTCACCCACAACGCGGCAAAGGCGATGGCGAGGAAGCGGGCTGCCCGGGAGAGGTGGTGGAGCATGATTCGTCCCCTATGTTGCGCCTGCGAACATCCGCGCCTTCGGCCAGTTTGTCCATCAAGAATTATTACGATTGATTGCGAACGTAATATGGGCAAGGTTGTTCCACGCTGGCAGGATCTTGCGCATTCCACAGACGCGCACCTTCCTTTCCCGCCCGCATGGAGGCCGATCGCCATGACCAAATCCATCGCCCGCCCGCTTCCCGCATTGATCGCCGCTGCGCTGGCACTGTCGGCCTGCGCCGATGATGCTCCGCCGCCCGCAGATGCGACCGGGCCCGTGCCTGATCTCACCGAAAACGCCATGAAGGTGCCGGGCTATGCCGATTTCCTTGCGGTGGATGGCGATGCGGTGTGGGCGACAAATGACGGGCGGGTGGAAAAGTGGAGCCCCGCCGGGCTTCAGGCCAAGGCCGATGTGCCGCGCCCGTGCGGCACCATGGCGATTGCGGCAGGATCGCTGTGGGTTGCCAATTGCAAGGGCGGCGAGGTGTGGCGCATCAACCTTGCGACAGCCGCAATCGAGGCGAAGATCGCCACCGGCCTTGCCAATGCCGAGGGTGAGACCAATGTGGTCGCAGGCGCGGGCTCGGTATGGGTGCCGTCGGATGCAGCGGGCAAGGTCGCGCGGATCGATCCGGCCACCAACGCCGTTGTCGCGACCATCACCGTTACGGCCGAAACCTGGTATCTGGCCTGGGGCTTTGATGCGCTGTGGGCGGTATCGAGCGAGGGCAGCACGCTTGAACGGATCGACCCGGCCACCAACACCGTGACGGGCAAGGTCATGCTGGGCGACACGCCGGGCTTTCTGGCCGCAGGCGAAGGCGCGGTGTGGGTGCAGGAACAGGGCGATGGCACGGTCGCCAAAGTCGATCCCGCAACGCTGGCGGTCGCGGGCCGCGCCAAGATCGGCCCCAAGCTCAAATGGGGCGATATCGATACCGGCGGCGGCGCGGTATGGCTGCGCACCACCGAGGATCAGACGATGGTGGTGATCGATCCCGAAACCCTGAAAATCCGTGCCCGGATGGGGCCGAGTGTCGGCAGCGGAGCCCTGCGATGGACGCCTGCGGGCGTGTGGACCTCTGCGCATGACAACCAGACGCTGTCATGGTGGAGCGCGCCTGCGACGAAATAGCCCTGCCCCGACAGGAAAAGGCGCGCAGGTTCGGGTCGGACCCTGCGCGCCTTCCATTTTCTGTTCCCGGTCTTGAAATGCCCCCGAAGGGCTCGGGAATCAGAACTTGTAACCCAACTCCACCCCGAAGCGCTGACGCCCGCCGGGCGAAATGAACGATCCGCCAAATTCAACCGCCGTGATCACCTCGTTAAGATACTTCTCGTTGAACAGGTTTTCGGCAAAGGCAGTGATCGACCATGTCTGGCTTTCGATCCCGATGCGCAGGTCCATCACCCCGAAGGCTTCACGCCGCGTGACCGAGTAATCGGCATCGCCCACAAACGCCGGCAGCGCCAGCGCCGAACCCGGCAGCAATCCGCTGAACAGCGTCGGGTTGGTGTCATCCTGCAGCGTGTGGAACCACGTCGGACCGGTGATGCGGTAATCGGCGCGGGTCACGAAATCGATGCTGTCGGACAGCGGAAGATCGATCTGCGTGCCAAGGTTGATGGTGTAGTCGGCGGTGTGCGGCGACTTGTTGCCGACCGTCACGGGCCGCGAGGCATTGGCCTTGATCTCGCTGTCGGTGACGTTGGCCGATCCGAACAGCGTCCAGCCCTTGAGCGGTTCGACGCTGAGGTTGAGCTCTGCGCCCATCACCTCGACCTCATCGATGTTCGAGACCACGCGCAGCAGGCCAAAGCCGCCCACGAAGAACTCGAAGAACTGCATGTCATCGATGCGGGTGTAGTAACCGGCCAGATCGAAGGTCACCGCACCATCCGCCAGCGTGCCCTTCACGCCTGCTTCAAAGGCGCTCGAGACTTCCTTGCGATAGACATCGTCGATATCGACATTGGTGCCGATGAACTGGTTGAAGGCCTGATCGACAATCGCCGCCGAGCCCTGATTGTTGAACCCGCCCGATTTGAAGCCGATCCCCCAGTTGCCATAGAGGTTGACGTCATCGGTCAGCTCGTAGCGCAGCGAGATCTTGGGCTGGAACTGCTTGAAGCTTTCGGCCTGCGGCCCGATCGGCTGGACATTGCCGCCCACCACGGCCTGCCCCGGATTGATCGGCCCGCCGGTAATCGGATCGCGCACCGCCGGAACAAGGCTGCGCACCTGCCGGTCCTCTATGTCATAGCGGCCCGCAAGGCTGATGTTGAAGCGGTCCGACAGATCGGCATCGACCGACGCGAAGACCGCGTAGACATCGGTCTTGAAGGCATCGTTGTACAGCTGGGTCGTGGGGTTGCCGGAGCCCGGCGCATTGTAGAGCTGGCGGATCACCCCCTGCCCCAGATCCGCGCCAAGGCTCACACCCACTTCGCGGTTGATGTGCAGATAATAGGCACCCACTTGCCAGTTGATGTCCCCATCCCCGTTCGAGGCGAGGC
>JAGKSZ010000212.1 GCA_018991295.1 Porphyrobacter sp.
CGCGGGGGGGCATGGGGCGCCGGGAAGCCCTTGCGGCAGATCTGGCGCGCATTCAGCAGCGGCTTGACCCGGTCCCCCGTCCGCGCCGCCTGATCCTGTTCGCGGCCGATCACGGCGTGGTGGCTGATGGAGTCTCAGCATGGCCGCAGGCTGTCACCGGGGCAATGATGGCGACGATTGCAGCGGGCAACGCCACCAGCAGTGCATTGGCGGCGGCGCATGATTGCGATCTTGAGCTGATCGATGCCGGGTCTGGCTCTTCCCCCGGCGGGGGCCGCCCTCCCCCCGCCGCAGATCCTCGCTGGCGGAACCCGCTCGCTGGCGCACGGCCCTGCCATGACCGCCGATCAGTTTGCCGCCGCATGGGTTCTGGGTGAAGCGGCGGCCCAGCGCGCAGCAGAAGATGGCATGGCCGTGCTGCTGCTTGGCGAGATGGGCATCGGTAACACCACCCCCGCAGCCTGCCTCACCATGCTGTTGACGGGCGCAGACGGCAATGTGGCGACCGGCCGGGGTGCGGGTGCGGATGACGATGTTCTGGCGCGCAAGCGGGCGATCGTAACCGCCGCCGCCGGGCGCGCGGCTAAGCTGCTCACCGACGATCCGCAGGCCGCGATTGCCGAAGTGGCAGGCTTCGAGATCTTTGCCATGGCGGGCTGCTTCGCCGAGGCTGCCCGCAGGGGGCTGACCTTGCTGCTCGATGGCTATGTCGCGACTGCCGGGGCGCTGGTAGCGGAGCGGCTCTGCCCTGGCACCGCAAGTATGATGATCGCGGCACACCGCTCGGCTGAAACAGGTCATGGCGCTGCTCTTGCTGCACTGGGGCTGGCACCCTTGCTGGAATGGGAGATGCGGCTGGGTGAAGGCAGCGGCGCGCTGGTCGCCCTGCCCCTGCTCGACAGCGCCGCTGCACTGATCGGCAAGGTGGCGTTGCTCAGCGAGGTCACCGGATGAGCACGCTGCCCCCCCGCGTGCCGCGATGGGCGCCGCCGCTGCTGGCGGTGCAATTCCTCACCCGTGTGCCCGTGCCGCTGCTTGACCGGCTTGATAGCGCGGTGGTGCAAGCCGGGCTGGTCAAAGCGGTTGGATGGTTTCCGCTGGTCGGAGCAATGGTTGGCGGCGTTACCGCAGCGGTGGTGCTGGGGCTGGCGCAAATCGTGCCGCTTGCCGTTGCAGTCATCATTGCGCTGATTGCCGAGGCGCGGTTGACGGGCGCCTTTCACGAAGATGCCGTGGCGGATTTCTGCGATGCCTTCGGCGGCGGCTACAACGCTGATGATGTGCGCCGCATCATGAAGGACAGCCGGGTCGGAAGCTATGGCGCCCTCGGGCTGGGGCTCGCTGTTGCACTCCGTGCCGCACTGCTGATCAGCCTGCCGGTGATCGGGCAGCCGCTGCTAGCTGCTGCCGCAATTGTCGCCTCGGCCTGCTTTGCCCGTCTGGTGGTCGTGGCGGCAATGGCTTTCATACCGCCGGTGCCGACCGGCACGGGTCTTGCCAAGGATATTGGCGGGGGCGTGAATGCGAAAACGCTTCTGACCGGCACCCTTACCGCACTGCCTGCTTTGACAGTGTTGGCGGTGCTGGAATGGCAGAGTCTTCTGGGTGCTGTGATCCTTGCTGGCGTTTTCCTGCTTTGGTTGCGGCGCATGCTGATACGGCGGATCGGCGGAAGCACCGGCGATTGCCTTGGCTTTGCTGCCTATGCCGGACAATTGTTCCTGCTTTTTACGGTAATAGCGTAAAAATGCCGGACAACGTGATCCTCGTCCGCCACACTGAAGTCGCCCGGAAATGGCGCGGCCGATGCTATGGTGTCAGCGATGTCGGTCTCAGCCGCGCGGGTGTAGCTGAGCTGTTACCGCTTGCTGTTGCCCTGGCAGCAAAGCGTCCAAACTGGGTTGTGCACAGCGACCGTATCCGCGCCCGTCGCCTTGCCGAAGCCATAGCTAAGGCCGCAGCTTGCCCACTCTTACCTGATCACAGATGGCAAGAGCGAGACTTCGGTTCGTGGGAGGAATTAAGCTGGAACGCAATCTATCGCGCGACCGGCAATGCCATGGACGGCATGATCGATGCGCCTGAAACCTATCGTCCGGGCGGAGGTGAGACGACCTGTGAAATGGCATCGCGCGCCCTTGAAGCATTCGGCGCACTGCCGAAAGGCAGTGGTGTAGTTGTGACCCATGGCGGACCAATTGCCGCTTTGTTGGGACAGAAGAAGGGGCTGAGGCCTCGCCAATGGTTGGCGATGGTGCCATCAACCGGCGCGTTTGTAACGGTCGCGCGGATGTACGGCGCAGAGGCTGACTAACTCGAAGAACCGAAGCGTAGCAGCACCCATTGGCCCTGATCAGCCGGCCCACGACATGCCCAGAGTTCCCGTGCCGATGGATTGCACACCACCACGGCATTGGTGGTGGCACCAGAGTGGTCTTCGGTAAAACGGTTGATGCTCAGGCGCCCGTCGCGGCGGTCGGCGAACAGCGCCTTGAGCGTATCGACAGTGTGCCTGTCGGACGCTTCCAGAAGTGCCTGCGCTCGTTCAAAACGGGCGTGGGTGCTCTCGGACAGATCGGTTTCCCGCGCGATGTTTTCCGCGAAAAGGCAATGGTTGGCGCGGGCGAGCGGACCCTTGCGGGTCGAGCGGGCGAAGGCCGTCGAGGGCGCGCGTTCCCACTCCACCGCTTCCTCGGCATCGCCGACCCAATAGGAATGGGCGCCTGCAACCGGTGCATGTTCGAACACCGCGCTGGCAGCGGCCAGCGTCGGCTGAGCCAGCGCGCGGTGCAGCACCGAAAGATAGGGCACCCCCACCTGTGCTCCGCGTGTCTTGAGATTGGTTGTGCCAACCGCGACACCATGCTGGTTCATGCCCATGAGCGTCTGACATCCGGCACAGGTCACCGTCCAGGTCTCTGGGCCTTCATCCGGCAGACGGTGCAGCGCGATGACATAGTCGACATCCGGCCCGTTGAGATCCCAGGTCTGCCCTTGGAGCGCGCGCCCTGACGCGGTCATTGCTGGCGGGAGCAGGGCGGCGGTGCAGCCTTCGTCCTCCAGCACCGGAGGATCGCTCGGCAGCAGTATGACGTCGCGAATGTCGGTCATGTTGGCGGCGGTGAACAGCCGCACCGGATCGATCCCGGCGCCCTCGGCAATTCCCATGTGCTCGGCATGGCCCGCAGGGTCAAAGCCAAGCACTTGTTCGAGACAGGCGGCACCGGCTGCGAAAAGCGCATCGGCCCCCGCGTGCCCACGCTCGTCCAGATAGGTTTCGACCGCAAGGACGCGGTCAGCCACAAAGGCGCCGATCAGGTCGCGGAAATGCGCGCCATACTGCCGCCCCATCGCAGCCGGCATGCCACGAACGGTGAACTGCTCAAGCTGAAGCATGGTCACAGGCGCAGATCGACCAGATCGAAGCCCGGATCGCCCGGCAGCAGCAAGGGGCTCGGCCCGTTGAAGGGCGAGCCTGCGGGCCCGTTCAACTGATAGTTCTGCACCGATTGCGTCATGATCGTGAGCGTATCGCGCAAGGTCGCCTCGTCGAGCCCGCGGGTGATGAACACCATGCGCGTGCGGCGATCCTCGCTCGGCCAGGCGTCGAGCATCACCGGCGGGTGGAAGATCTGCTGCACGCCGTGGAGCACCATCGGCTTGTCGAACCCCGCGATGTTGACGATGCCCTTGACCCGCAGCACATCCGGGCCCTTCAGCATCATCAGCGTGTGCAGCCAGAAATCGAAGGCTTCGGCATCGAGCGGTTCGTCGAAGCTCAGGCAGACCGCGTGGATCGAGGCATCGTGGCGGTTGATATCGTGGTGATGATGGTAATGGTCATGATCGTGGCCGTGGCCGTGGTGATGATGACCGTGGTCGTGATCGCTCTCATAGGCCTCGGCATTGAGCCAGCGCTGCACGTCGAGCGACTTGGTCTGCGGGTTGTAGAGCCCGACATCGAACAATTGGCTCGCCTCAACCGCGCCGTCCACTGTCCGGATGATCGGCGCAGCTGGGTTGAGCGCGCGTAGGCGAGCCTCGATCGCGGCGCTCTGTTCGGGGGTCGCCAGATCGGTCTTGGTCAGCAGCATCCGGTCGGCCACAGCAGCCTGCTTGCGGGATTCCTCCTGCGCGTCGAGCGTCGCCATGCCGTTGACCGCATCGACCGCCGTAACGACCCCGTCGATTCGATAGAGCGTGACGAGCCTCTCGTCCGTCATCAGAGTGTGCAGGATCGGTGCTGGATCGGCGAGCCCCGTAGTCTCGATCACGACGCGATCAAACCAGCACACCCCGCTCCGAGCAAAGCGCCAAGGCGCATCGCGCAAGGTGCGCACCAGATCGCCGCGGATGGTGCAGCACAGGCAGCCGCTCGACATCTCGACCACAACATCCTCTTCAGATAGCGCGAGGAGGTCATGGTCGATACCGATCGAACCAAATTCGTTGATGATCACCAGCGTCTTTGCCAGCGCCGGATCGCGCACGAGTCGGTTGAGAACGGTCGTCTTTCCGGCGCCAAGAAAGCCGGTGAGGAGCGAGACGGGGATTTGCGACTGGTTTCCGAGCATCATGCTCATGTTAGCTTGCCTTTTCGGGCCGAGAGGTTTTCGAAGGCTGCAGACGCGATAAAGAGATCGCGGCAGCACCGCCGCAAATTTAGACCACTGCACAACCTACGTGATGTTATAACATCAATGCATTGAATGGAAAGAGGCTTCAACTCCTCGCTCAGGGCGAACGATATTCATGAACTCTGACGCATATCGCGCCTCAAGCAGGGGCCAGACGATCCTCCGCATAGCGCGCAAAGGCTTCGACCGCGCCGGTCATTCGGTTGGCGGTAAGAAGGCAAATGGCGACCTCGGGCAAGGCGGGCCAGGCCTCTCCCGCCACCGACAGATCGGACGGAACGCGGCGCAGCGGCAGAACGCTCCACCCCAACCCGGCGCGCACGGCGGCTACTTGTCCGGCCTCGCTGGGTGAGGCGTAGACGATGTCGCCGATATGGCCCGCGTGGGCCAGCGCTTCCAAGGCCCGCGCGCGGTAAACGCAAGGGGCAGGGGCTAGAACCAGCGGCACCATTTCTGGCAGGGAACCATTCTGCTTTCCGGGTGGGCCGACCCAGCACAAGTCCTCACGGCGAAGCACCCTTGCGCCAGCCATCACCCGCACAGGATCCTGCTTGATCAGGATGAGATCGAAAGCGCCTTCCTCGAATTGCTCCGTCAGATGCAACGTCAGATCGCAGCGCACATGTAGCCGCACGCGCGGATGAACTGCGGCGAAATCGGCGAGGATCGCCGGCAGATCG
>JAGKSZ010000213.1 GCA_018991295.1 Porphyrobacter sp.
TGATCGAGCGGGTAGAGGTGCAATGCCATTTCCGGCCCACCATGCACGCGGCGATCGGCCTGTTCATCCGGGGCAAGGCCATCTTCCAGCACCTGCACTGCGCCTTCGCAGGGACGCTTGGCAAAGGCGCTGAGCTCTGCGCCGTGGAACGGGCGCGCGGTGCCGGTGCACACGGCCTCGATGGTGCTGCGGGTCATGCCTTCTCCACTAGCACATCGATCCAGTCGCGTTCGACATTATCGAAGCCGCCCGCCATGTAGCGGCGGGTTTCAACGATCTGCCACCCGGCAAGCGCCCCGTACTGCGCGTCAAGCCAATCGGCAGAGGGGAAGTTGTAGAACCGCCCCAGCGCATCGCGGCCTTCGGCCTCGCCCAGCTTGTAGCTGGCGAAGAACCACCCGCCTGCACGCAAGGCACGGTGGATGCGGGCGAGGATATCGGGCAGCGCGGCGCGGGGGCAATGGAGGAGGCTCGCATGGGCCCAGACGCCGTCATAGGCTGCCTCGGCCGCAAGCTCATCGAATGCCATGACCCTTGCGCCCACGCCCCAGCGTTCATTGGCCTTGGCGACCATCGCCGGGGTGGCATCGGTGGCATCGACAGCAAAGCCGCGCGCGGCGATCCGGGCAGCATCCTGCCCGCCGCCGCAGCCCAGTTCCAGCACAGCCCCGCCTCGCGGGAGGCGATCGAGGAAAGGATCGAGCTGATAGGAGTGTGCCTGCCCGAACTTCAGCACATAATGCGGCGCGCGCGCCTGATAGAAAGCGATCGTGTCGCGATCAGTGCTCAAGCTTGCTCCGCAGCAGCAGCCGCCGCAGCAGCCGCCGCTTCACGGTCGCGCTGGGCGCGGCTCTTCTTCTCGGCGGCGGTCTTCAGCTGTCCGCAAGCCGCATCAATATCGCGGCCACGCGGGGTGCGGACCGGCGCGGAAAAGCCGCCTTCGAACACGATTTCCGAAAAGCGCCGGATGCGTTCGGGCGCGGAGGTTTCATAGCCTGCACCCGGCCAGGGGTTGAACGGGATCAGGTTGACCTTGGCGGGGAGGTTATATTGCCGCAGCAGCCGGACAAGCTCGCGCGCATCATCGTCGCTGTCGTTCTTGTCCTTGATCATCACATATTCAAAGGTGATGCGCCGCGCGTTCGATGCGCCGGGGTAATCGGCGCAGGCCTGCAGCAGATCATCTATGCCATACTTCCTGTTGAGCGGCACCAGCTCGTCGCGCACTTCCTTGCGCACGCCGTGGAGCGAGACGGCAAGGTTCACCCCGATCTCTTCGCCGCAGCGTTCCATCATCGGGATGACGCCGCTGGTCGACAGAGTGATGCGGCGCTTGGAGAGGGCAAGGCCATCGCCGTCCATCACCAGCTTCAAGGCATCGCGCACATGGTCGAAGTTATACAAAGGCTCGCCCATGCCCATCATCACGATATTGGTGAGCAGGCGGCCATCGGCGGTGTAGTGGCCCGCCTCGTCATCTTCGTCGATCACGTCGGCATCGCTAATCATGGTGCCACGCGGCCACTCGCCCAGCGCATCGCGGGCGAGCATTACCTGCCCTACGATCTCGCCGGGGGTGAGGTTCCTCACCAGCTTCATCGTGCCGGTGTGGCAGAAGGAACAGGTGAGGGTGCAGCCGACCTGGCTGGAGACGCACAGGGTGCCGCGGGTTTCATCCGGGATGAACACCATCTCGAAATCGTGGCCATCGGCGGTGCGCAGCAGCCATTTGCGGGTGCCATCGACCGAGTGCTGCGCTTCGACCACATCGGGGCGGCCAATCACAAAGCGTTCCGCCAGCCACGGGCGCATTGGCTTGGCGATATCGGTCATCGCCTCGAAGTCCGTCACCCCGCGGTGATAGAGCCAGTGGAACACCTGCTTGGCGCGCAGCTTGGCGGCCTTGGCATCGAGCCCGGCTTCTTCGAAGAGTTCGCGGATGCGCGGGCGCGGCAGGCCGATGAGGTCAATGCGGCCATCACCGCGCGGCGTGATGTCGCGCGAGGCGGGAACCGGGTCAACGAGGCCCGGAATGGTCATGAGTGCGGTATCGGCCATGGGTAGCGGCCATATAGTGCGACATCGCCCGTTTGGCCAGTCAGCGCTTGGCACACCCCACGGTGGCCGCATCAATGGCGGTCGCCGCGCCTGAAAGCGTGTAGCGGTCAGTAAACCCGCTGCCCGAAACGCTCATGCGGGCAGCAGAGCGGATCGCGGCGATGATCGCTGCATCCCCGCGCGCGTCGGCAGCCCAGGCGTTGCGGCCCTTGGCGACCAGATCGAAGCGTTTGTCACCCACGGTCAGCCGCACCGCGCCCTTGGCGGGAACCTCGCGGCTCAGCACCAGATGGACTGCTCCGCGCACACTCTTGTCGGGCCACAGCGAAACCGTGGCATAGGCCGGAGCAGAGGCCTTCCCCCCTGCCTTGGCAATCGCATAGCACCGGCGGGGCGAGGCATCCTTGAATGCGGCCCAGCTTTCATAAACCCCAAGGCTTTCGCGTGCCGCCAGCGGGGCTGGCAGCAGCAGCACAGCAAGAGCCAGCAGCCTAATCATAATCGATCGCCATCACTTCCCACTCGCGGCTGCCCGAGGGCAGGGCGACCTTGCGCACATCACCCAATCCCGCGCCGCGCAGCGCCCGCGCCAGCGGCGCGTTCCAGCCGATCCGGCCATTTGCGGCGTCCTGTTCATCATCGCCCACCAGCTGCACGGTCTGACGGTTGTCATCCTCGTCAGCAATCTCGACCCGCGCCCCGAAGAACACCCGGCTCCGGTCCACCGCCCCGGCCGGATCAACCACCCGCAGCACCTTCATGCGCCGGGCGAGGTGGGCAAGTTCGCGGTCGATCTCGCGCATTTTCTTGCGGCCATACAGGTAATCGCCATTTTCTGACCGGTCGCCATTGCCCGCCGCCCAGCTGATGATCTCCACAATCGCCGGGCGTTCGGTCCCAAGCAGGTGGTCATAGCGCGCCTTGAGCGCCGCCATGCCCGCTGGCGTGATCGGAGGGCCCGCCGGTTTCATCGCAGGATCAGCGCAGGAAGCTGTCAACCGGGCGCGGCAAGCCCGCCTCTTGCGGATACATATGCGAATAGGTCACCGCATTGCCGAGCACGCGCATGATGTAATAGCGCGTCTCGAAATTGGCGGGGATCTTCTCCACCCAGGTGACGTAGTCGATCGCCCCGGTGCGCGGATCGCCGTTGAGGCGCAGCCATTCGTTCACCCGCCCGGGCCCGGCATTGTAGGCGCCGATCGCGAGCGGGTAGGAGCCGCCGTAATAGCGCAGCATCCGCTGGAAATAGCCATCACCGAGCTGGATGTTGTAGCCCGGATTGTCGATGAGGTCGGCGGCGAGGTACTGCACGCCGATCTTGCCCGCCTGCTCGCGCGCGGTGCCGGGCATCAGCTGCATGATCCCGCGTGCGCCCGCGTGGGAGACGCGGGTGCGGTCGAACTCGCTTTCCTGCCGCGCGATGGCGTGCACCATCGTCCAGTCGCTCACCGCCGTGGCCGGCACGGTGGGGAAACCCGAGCCCCCCCGAGCCCACGAGGCCCCTCCCCCCCCCCCTCATACCGCGCCCGACCCCCCCTTTCTTCCTGCCGGTTTTCGCCGCGGGCCAGTTGACGACCGCCGCGTCGCGCGGGGGGGCGG
>JAGKSZ010000214.1 GCA_018991295.1 Porphyrobacter sp.
CTCGTTCACGTTCTCGAAGAACGACGGGTTGACGGCCGCGAAGTTCGGCAGGTGGAAGCTCGCATTGAAATTGATCGAGGCGCCCTTGAGGTCCGAATAGCGGGCCTTCACGTCGAGTTCGGTATTGGGCCCCAGTTCGGTCACGAAACGCGCATCGAGACCGAAGATTTCCTGATCGTCGATCGTCTTGGAATTGTTGAGGAACCGGTTGCGGAAGAAGCCATCGGTGCGGAAATAATTGGCCGACAGCACGAGCCCTGCGGTGTCCCCGATCGGGGTGGAGATGAAGGCATTGCCGGTCCAGGTGCGCTGCTCGGCCACGCGTACCATGGCCCCGCCTTCCAGACTGTCGCCCGGCTTCAGCGTTTGCAGCACGATCGCACCGGCCGCCGCGTTGCGGCCATAGAGCGCGCCTTGCGGACCTTTCAGGATTTCCACCTGCCGCAGCGTGCCCTGGTTCTGGTTGAGCTGGGCAGTGTTGGTCTTGAGGATGCCGTCAACCACCAGCGCAACCGAGCTTTCCGCATCGCGCGCACCGTTGATGCCGCGGATGTTGATCTGGGTATCGCCCGCTTCCGCCGTGCCGGTCACGATGGTCACACCCGGGGTCAGCTGGATGAAATCATCGGCGCGCTGCACGCCGGTCTTGGCGAGGGTTTCGGCGCTGAACACCGTCACGGCGGCGGGCACTTCAGCAAGGGTTTCCGACTGACGGCGGGCGGTGACGATAATGCCGCCCTCTTCCTGTGCTCCGGCCGTACCGGGGGCATCCTGCGCCATCGCAGGCGCACTCAGGGCAATGGCGCCCAGAGCCGCGCCAGAGGCAAGAACGAGACGGATATTCATAAGGCGGCTCTCCTGAAGTGGGATCGAGAGGTGGGTAGCGGGATCAGGCCTGAACGGCAGGCCGGTCAGGCGCGAAGGGCAAGAAGGTCATGATGGCGCCCGGCAGGACGGGACGCAGAAACGGGAACGCAGCCAACAGGGCGCAGGCAGCGGCCCCGGCCTCATTCCTTGCGATCGGCACGATACGCTTGATGCAGTTCACGGCGCGCTCCCCTGCTGCCTTGCACGGCGGTGGTTATTGTATACAAAACACGTCCGTCAAGCACTTTGCAAAATTGTTGCATCAAGCGGTGGCCAAGTGTGTTTTTGTCACCTCACACCGCTTGCGGTCGGCACCGCAGGCACGCACAAGGAAACCCATGAACGCAGCCCCTTTTTCCTCGTCCCGCCGGATCGCCAGGTCATGAGCCGCGCCTCCGACCGGGCCTATGCAGCAATCCGCGCCCACCTGCTCAGCGGACAGGTGGTCGCGGGCGAGCAGCTGACCGAAGATCAGCTCGCCCAGATCACCGGGGTCAGCCGCACGCCCGTGCGCGAAGCGGTGCGGCGGCTGGAAAACGAGCTGCTGCTGGTGCGATCGGACACCAAGCGACTGTTCGTGGCCGATTGGAGCCGCGATGACATCGAGGAGCTTTTCACGCTGCGCCAGATGCTGGAATGTCATGCCGCAGAGCGCGCCGCGCGGCGGCTTTCCAGAGAGCAGATCGCCGCGCTCGACAGCATCAACCGTGATCTGAAGGCAGCAGTCGATGGGGCGCTGCCCGATGTGGGCCGCTTTCTCGATGCCAACCGCGCCTTTCACGAAGTGATCATCGAGGCCGCCGGATCGCCGCGGCTCGGGCAATTGCTGGCCCGATTGGTCGAAGCACCGGTCGTGCTGCGCACAGCGCGCACCTATTCCCAGGACGATCTGCGCCAATCAGCCCGCGATCATGATGAACTGGTGGCCGCCTTTGCCGCGCGCGATCCGGAGTGGGCGCGTGCGGTAATGGGCAGCCACCTGCGCCGCGCCTTCCACACCTTTGCCCGCGCGGTCGGCCCGGCTGGCACCACCGATCAGGCCCCGCCAAGCGATGCAAAAGACGCATAACAACGCGATCATGCACGCAAGGTTCCAGCCCAAGTCAAGATGCCAAGCATGATTGCAATTGTATACAAATCGGGTAATTCAACCTACCCGGCCACGGAAGCAGCAACAGGCGATTCACGATGTCAGGCCCACAGCCGGAAGGCGCAATCGAACTGGTCGAGGTAGGCCCGCGTGATGGCTTGCAGAACGAGCCGGACATCATCTCCACCGCCACCAAGCTCGATCTGATCGGCCGAATGATCGGTTACGGCGCACGGCGTCTGGAGGTGGCAAGCTTCGTCCACCCCGCCCGCGTGCCGCAAATGGCAGACGCGGAAGACGTGATTGCCGGGCTGCCTGACCGGGCAGACTGCACCTATGTCGGCCTTGTCCTCAACAAGCGCGGGGTGCTGCGCGCGCTTGCCACGCGGGAGAACGGGGCGCGAGGGATCGATCAGGTCGGCTGCGTGGTGGTCGCCAGTGACACCTTCGGCCAGAAGAACCAGGGCCAGACCATTCAGCAGGGCATCGCGGAAACACGCGAAATGCTGCGCTTTGCCCGTGCGGAAGGCATCCGCGCACAGGTGACGATCAGCGCCGCCTTCGGCTGCCCGTTCGAGGGGGAGGTTCGCCACGATACCGTCCTCGCCATCGCAGCAGAACTTGCCGCCGAAGCGCCCGAGGAAATCGCATTGGCCGATACCATCGGGGTCGCCGCCCCCTTCGAGGCGGGCGAGTTGTTCGGAAAGCTGGGCGAATTGCTTTCAGGAAAAATCCCGATGCGCGCCCATTTCCACAACACGCGCGGCACCGGCATCGCCAATGCATGGGAGGCCTACAAGGCGGGCGTGCGGGTGTTCGACGCATCGCTCGGCGGCCTTGGCGGCTGCCCCTTCGCTCCGCGTGCGACGGGAAATATCGCCACGGAAGACCTCATCTACATGATGGCGCGTTCCGGTGTGCCGAGCGGCATAAATCTCGAAGCGGCGATTACCGCCAACAAGTGGTTTGCGGGTGTGCTGGGGCGGGAACTCCCGTCGGCGGTCGCCCGCGCCGCATGAACTGAAGGATGCTTTCGTGAAGGACAGGGCATGACATACAGGCTGGGCGTTGATGTGGGCGGAACTTTCACCGACCTGCTGCTGTTTGACGAGGCGAGCGGCGCTTTTTGGCGGCACAAGACCCCGTCAACCCCGCACGACAGCTCGGAAGGCATCCTGACGGGCGTAAAGGCCATCATGGACAAGGCGGGCATCACCGCCGAGGACATCACTTACTTCCTCCACGGCACCACCGTGGCGACCAACGCCGTGCTGGAGGGCAAGGGCGCGAAGGTCGGCCTCGTCACGACGCAAGGCTACCGCGACATCATGCAGATCGCCCGCAGCTTCGTGCCCGGCGGGCTTGCCGCGTGGATCGTGTGGCCCAAGCCGCAACCGCTCGCACGCCTCGAACACACGGTCGAAGTTCCCGGCCGCATGGACGCGCAGGGCCGCGAGGTTGCCCCGCTCGACGAAGACGCGGTGCGCGCCGCGCTGCGCAAGCTCAAGGGTGATCGCGTAGAGGCGCTGACCGTCTCCCTGATGAACGCCTACCTCAATGGCGCGCACGAGGCCCGTATCGGCGCAATCGCCGCTGAAGAACTGCCCGGTATCCCCGTCTCGCTCTCCCACGAAGTCCTGCCCGAAATGCAGGAATACGAGCGCACGCTCTCGACCGTGGCCAATGCGGCGGTGCGCCCGGTGGTGAGCAAGTATGTCTCCAATCTGCGCACCAAGCTGGAGGCCGAGGGGCTGAAGGGCCGCCTCTCGCTGCTGCGTTCCGATGGCGGCCTGATGAGCAGCCAGAAGGCGGAAGAACACCCCGTCAATATCCTCATGTCCGGCCCGGCGGGCGGCGTGACGGGCGCGCTGTGGGTGGCGAAGAATGCGGGCTTCGAGAATATCCTGACGCTGGATGTCGGCGGCACCTCCACCGATGTCGCGCTGATCCAGGGCTTGGAACCGCGCCGCCAGCGCACCACCGAAGTCGGGCACCTGTCGGTCCGCGCCTCCGCGCTCGACGTGAAGACCGTGGGTGCAGGCGGCGGTTCGATCGCCCACGTGCCGCAGCTCACCGGGGCGCTGCGCGTCGGGCCCGAGAGCGCGGGCGCGGTGCCCGGCCCCGTCGCCTACAACAAGGGCGGCACGCTGCCCACGGTGACCGATGCCAATGTGGTGCTGGGATACCTGCCTGAAGACCTCCTCGGCGGCAGCTTCAAGCTTGACCGCGAGGGCGCCAAGGCAGCGGTGCAGACCATCGCCGATGCCTTGGGCGTCACCCTGATGGAAGCCGCGCGCGGGATCATCGATATCGTCAACGAAAACATGTTCGGTGCCTTGCGCATGATCTCTGTCCAGCAGGGTTATGACCCGCGCGAATTCGCGCTGATGGGTTTCGGCGGGGCGGGACCGCTCCATGTGAACGCTGTCGCCCGGTTGATGGGTTCGTGGCCCGCGATCTCACCCGTCTCCCCCGGCGTGCTGTGCGCGCTTGGCGATGCGACCACGCGGATGCGCACCGAGACTGCGCGCAGCTTCTCGCGCCTCGCCCGCGACACGACCATCGCCGATCTGGTCGCGGTTCTCGACGAAATGGCCGCACAGACCCGCAGCGAATTGCTGGCCGACGGCATCCCCGAGGATCAGATCACCTCGCTGTTCGAAATCGACGTGCGCTATGCGGGCCAAGCCTTCGAGGTGCCACTGACGATCACGCAGGACATTCTCGAGGCGGACGGGATCGAAGGCATCCTCGCCCGCTTCGACGAGGAGCATCTGCGCCTGTTCACCTTCAACATGGACACCCCCCACGAGATCGTGAACCTGCGCGCTGTCGCTCAGGGGCAGGCCCCTGCCCTGCCCGCCGCCGAGCTGCCCAAGGGCGACGGCAACCCCGTCGCCGCCAAGATCCGCGACCACGTGATGTGGATCGGAGCAGAGGAGCGCCCGGCGGTGATCTACGACCGCGCGCGTCTGCGGCAGGGCGACATCATCCAAGGCCCCGCGATCATCACCGAGATGGATTCGACCACGCTGGTCGAACATGATTGCCGCGCCGCCGTGGACGCTGTCGGCAATATCCTGATCACTCTGAAGACGGAAGGCTAAGACCATGCCGGCTCGCATCATCGAACCCAACACCACCCCCTTTGCCAAGGTCGCGATCGACCCGGTGACGCTCGACATCATCGAGAACGCGCTGCGCAATGCCCGTATCGAGATGGACGCGACCCTCGTGCGCACCGCCATGAGCCCCGGCATCCGCGAACAGGGCGATGCCTTCCCGCTGATCTCGGACCCCGCCGGCAAGATGATCGTCGGCCAGTTCGGCAGCTTCATCGACGGCTTCCTCAAGCAGTACGACGGGACCATCGAGGACGGGGACATGATCTTCCTCTCCGATCCCTATTCCTGCGGCGGTGCGGTCAGCCACTCGAACGATTGGCTGGTGCTGCTTCCCGTGTTCAAGGACGGCCGCCTGCTCGCCTATACCGCGATGTTCGGCCACCAGAGCGACATCGGCGGGGGGGGGCCCCGCCCGGCGGCCCGCCCGCTGTCCGCGGGGAAGGCCAGCGGCTCGGCCCCCTCGTTCCTCTCCAGTTGCGGGGCGGGGCCCCCGGGGTCGGTCCTCCCGTTCTGGGCCTTTTCCGTCGAAGTCCCCCGCCTTCTCGT
>JAGKSZ010000019.1 GCA_018991295.1 Porphyrobacter sp.
CGAATCCCACCCTGTCCGCCAATGCATTGATGCGGGGGTTGCCGATGAGCGCGGATGAAGGTGAAGATCGGGACAAGCCGATTCCTGTGTCGGAAAGATACAGAAAGTCGTTAGTCACGACTTTAACGTGGTCGACCTTGTCTCTACTTACCGCGCTTGGTTCATACGAACTGGATAAGGTCTCACTGCCGCTCACGCAGTTGAAATATTCCACACCGTGGCTGGTTATTGGTGTATTTCTCGCATCATTTTTCTGGTTCATGCAGTTTCGTCGATCTGAGCGCCTCTTGAAATTGGCATCGAGTGAGTTCGCCTTTAATCATCGATCCAGCACCCTTTCCGAGGCTTTGGCAATTATATACTTTGCGTAACACGGCGCAAAGTGGCCTTCCGAAACCAGAGTCGCCACGATGTCAGAGCAGGATGCCGTCAATCAGTATGAAAGTCGTCTGACTGCGGCCATTCAGAATAGTCTTCTCGAATGCCTTGATGTCGCGTCAATCGAGTCTTCGGCTTACACGCTGGAGTCCATCGCGTTTCAAGTCTTGGTCGGACTCCGTGAGTTCGCCAAAGGCCCAGATGGATGTTCAGATGCCAAAGCGCCTCTTGGACCGTGTGTGTGTATTCCCTTAGGAGGTTGATCTCGGAAACTTGGACGAGTTTGGAGGTGTTGAACTGCAAGGAAGCTGGTTGATGGGATTGAGCCTTCTTGATTGCGGCGCGGCGATCAACCCTTTCCATCCCTCCTTGGGCCAGCCACCATCTGTCGTGGATGAGCCTGTTGCGCTCGGGGCCGATTTCGTTGGTGATCCGATTCATCAGCGCGCCAATGAAGTCAGCCAGCTCGGGTTGAATACCTTGGCTGACAACAAGTTTTTTGATGGGGGCCGCCCTCGCCTCTACCCGCTCCAGGCCAGTGGTGATGATGGCTGCCGTTTCTTCGTCGGTGCCGACAAGCCATTGGAAGGTCTCTTGCAGGTCATGGTCCAAGGCCGACCATGCCATGCTGAGTCTGCCAAGCGCGTAGGCGTAGTCGTCCACCACGCTCCAGAACGGGAGCTTGTGCCCCTTCTTCGTAACGGTGTAGTCTGAACCCATGGATGAGAACTCACACAGCAAGGACGAAACCGAGCGGCGTATGCAGTTCGGCCTTCGGCGGGCGTTGCAGATGCCCGCCAAGCCGAATGAGCCAGCGAAGGTGAAGCGAGTCCAGCCTCAATCGAAGTAGCGCTTCCGGCGCTCGCCGATCTGAACGGGGATAGGGGCCAGCTTAGGCGGCGAGAGCGTCAGTCCGCCGATAGGTCAGGCGGCGACCGATCGCGCCGACCAGCGCGGCGTCGGTGCGCTCTGCGTCGGTAAGGGTGCGGGTGTTGTAGCGGAAGTCGAACTCGCGGCAGTAGCGGCCAAGGTGGGCCTCGCTCATGTGGTGGTAGGTGCCGATCAGGCCGCGCTTGAACACCGAGAAGAAGTTCTCGGCGGTATTGGAGTGCTTGAAGCCGCCAGTGGTGACGTATTCCTTGGCGCTGTGGTTCACGACCGAGTGACCGTTAAACTCGCGGCCAAGGCGGGTGTAAACGGTGGCTTCGTCGGTCATGAGGTGCGCGCCGCGATGCACGTTGGTGACGATCAGGCTGCGCAGCGCCTTGGCATTGACGTTGGCGACATGGAACGAGCGGGCGCGGCCATCGCGCTCGACAAGGGCAACAACGACCTTCTTGGGGGCAGGCTGGCGGAAGGCGCGGTTCTTGGCCTTGCCGCCGACATAGGTTTCGTCGGCTTCGACCACGCTGTCAGGACTGCCGCCAAGCGGATCGTGACCGTCTGCCCCGTCCATGGCCTCGCGGATGCGGTGGGCCATGAACCATGCCGACTTGTAGGTAATGCCGAGCGAGCGGTGCAACTGGTGGGCGCTGAAGCCCTTCTTGCTCCCCGCCATGAGGCGGAAGGCGAGAAGCCACTTATTGAGGGGGATTTTCGATCCCTCGAAGATCGTGCCGACCGTGACCGTGAAAGGCTTGCGGCAGGCATTGCACATAACCACGCCGGGGCGGGTGCTCTCCCCTTGCAGGCGAGTGACGCGCTCGGTTTCGCCGCACTTGGGGCACACCGGACCATGGGGCCAGTGAAGGGCTTCAAGGTGTTCGCGGGCCTTGTCGGCATCGCTGTAAATGGGATTTGTGAGGTCAAACATGATGCAATTTCAATACGTCCGCCCCATTGTTACGTCAAGTATATAATTGCCCTTGCACCGGCATATATCGAGGCATTGTTTTTGCGATCAAATTCAGAGACAAATGTTAAACTCAAAAGTGCAATGATCGGGGTTAAAAATCTTGAAATATCGCCAGACGGTTGGATTTACGACATCGAACTGCCGCTGGCTCGAAATTCTTACGCAGCAATTTCTTTGTCTCTGGACGGATGGGAATCCGTCGCAGGCTATCGCGTAATTGGTCGTTGGGCGAATGGAGTCATTTGGGTGATAGAAGGTAAATTACAGCAATAAGTTCAAGGCTTCCCACCCATCTTCTTGTAGCGCGTCTTGCCATAACGGGTCTTGCGCGTCCCCGGCTTGCCTTCGTTGCTGCGTCCCACGATAGGCGCGCGCTTCTCCCCATCGGGGATGCCGAGTTCATCCGCCTCCAGCCGCCGGATTTCATCGCGCAAGCGGCCTGCTTCTTCGAACTCCAGATTGGCCGCCGCCTCGCGCATCCGCTTTTCGAGGTCTTCGATGTAGGAGCGCAGGTTGTGCCCGACGAGATTGTTGCGCTCCTCATCGCCCGTGTCGACCAACACAGAATCCTGCGACGCGGTGTGCGCGACGATGTCGTGGATGTTGCGCTTGATGGTCTGCGGCGTGATGCCGTGTTCTTCGTTATAGGCCTGCTGCTTGGCGCGGCGGCGATCGGTTTCGGCCAATGCGCGTTCCATGCTGCCGGTGATCCGATCGGCGTAAAGGATCACCCGGCCATCGACATTGCGCGCCGCGCGGCCAATGGTCTGGATCAGCGAGGTTTCCGAACGCAGGAACCCTTCCTTGTCCGCGTCCAAGATGCACACCAGCCCGCATTCCGGGATATCCAGCCCTTCGCGCAGCAGGTTGATGCCTACCAGCACATCATAGACGCCAAGGCGCAGATCGCGGATCAGCTCGATGCGTTCCAGCGTCTCCACGTCCGAGTGCATGTAGCGCACGCGCACGCCTGCCTCGTGCATGAACTCGGTCAGATCCTCGGCAATGCGTTTGGTGAGGGTCGTCACCAGCGTGCGATAACCCTTGGCGGCGGTGGCCTTGCATTCGGTGATGCAGTCCTGAACCTGATCTTCCACCGGGCGGATTTCCACCGGCGGGTCGATGAGGCCGGTGGGGCGGATCACCTGCTCGGCAAAGACGCCGCCGGTCTGCTCCATTTCCCAGCCGCCCGGCGTCGCCGAGACAGCAAAGGTCTGCGGGCGCATCGCGTCCCATTCGTTGAAGCGCAAGGGCCGGTTGTCGATGCAGGAGGGCAGGCGGAAGCCGTATTCGGCCAGCGTCAGCTTGCGGCGGTGGTCCCCCCGCGCCATCGCGCCGATCTGCGGCACGGTCTGGTGGCTTTCATCGACGAACAAGAGCGCGTTTTCGGGCAGGTATTCAAACAAGGTCGGCGGCGGTTCGCCGGGGAGCCGCCCGGTGAGGAAGCGCGAGTAGTTCTCGATCCCCGCGCAGCTTCCCGTGGCCGCGATCATTTCCAGATCGAAATTGGTGCGCTGCTCCAGCCGCTGGCGTTCGAGCAGCTTGCCCTCCGCCTCCAGCTCCTTGAGCCGTTCTTCGAGTTCAAATTTGATCGCGGCGGCGGCCTGCTTCATCGTCGGGCCGGGGGTGACATAGTGAGAATTGGCGTAAACCCGCACCTTCTCCAGCGCCGCCCCCTTGGTGCCGGTGAGCGGATCGAATTCGGAAATCGCCTCGATCTCGTCCCCGAAGAAGCTCACCCGCCACGCGACATCTTCATAGTGCGAGGGGAAGATTTCCAGGCTGTCCCCGCGCACCCGGAAATTGCCGCGGGTGAAGCTTGCGTCATTGCGCTTGTATTGGAGGGCGACGAGCTTGCGGATCAACTCGCGCTGGTCGACTGTCTCACCCAGTTTGATATCGAAGATCATCGCCGAATAGGTTTCGACCGACCCGATCCCGTAAAGGCACGAAACGCTCGCGACGATAATCACATCGTCGCGTTCCAGCAGCGCGCGGGTGGCCGAGTGGCGCATCCGGTCGATCGCCTCGTTTACCGAGCTTTCCTTCTCGATGTAGGTGTCCGACCGGGGCACATAGGCTTCGGGCTGGTAGTAATCGTAATAGCTGACGAAATATTCGACCGCGTTTTCAGGAAAGAAGCTCTTGAATTCCCCATAAAGCTGCGCGGCGAGGATCTTGTTTGGCGCAAGGATCAGGGCCGGGCGTTGCAGGGTTTCGATCACCTTGGCCATGGTGAAGGTCTTGCCGCTACCGGTGACGCCCAGCAGCACCTGCGTCTTCTCGCCCGCAGCTGCGCTTTCGCACAATTCGGCAATCGCGGTCGGCTGATCGCCTGCAGGCTCATAGTCCGAAACCAGCTTGAACGGGATGCCGCCCATCGACTTGTCGGGGCGTTGGGGGCGGTGGGGGACGAAATCTGCGCCCGTTTCGGGTTCGTCCAGTCCGCGGCGGATCACGAGTTCGGCCATGGGGCATCTATGGGGAACAAAGCGGGCACGTGCAAGGCAGGGCAGGCTGGTCATGCGCGCTTTTGCCGCTCTCAGATTTTGGGCACGGATTGGCGCGCCGGGTGTTATCACCGGTGACTGGATCAGGAGTTGACGCCATGCCACGCACCGCCATCATCACCGCAGCCGGGGCCGCACTGCTGCTTTCCGCCTGTTCGGACAGCAACGCCGATGCCGATGCAAACGGCACGGTCAGCCCCAAGGAGGTTGTGGAGAAGGCGCAAACCGAAATGCCCCGGCCTCAACCCGGCCTTTACAAGACCACCGTCACCATGACCGGGATCGAAATTCCCGGCGTTCCCGAAGGGCATGGGGCAGGCCAGGTCGTGACCACCGAGGATTGCCTCACCCAGGCCGAAGTCGACAAGGGTTTCGAGGAACTCGTCAAGCAGGGGCAGGATGGCGAATGCACCTATGAACGCTTCAATCTTGCCGGGGGCAAGCTTGATGCGGTGATGGTGTGCGATGCGCAGGGGCGGGTCGCGCGGATGGAGATGACGGGCACCATCACCGCGACCAGCGCGGACATGCAGGCATCCACCGCGCTTGATTTTGAAGGGATGGGATCGGGCAAGATGACCTTCACCGCCAAGCACGAACGGATCGGAGAGTGCCCCGCCAAGTAAGCCTGCGCGCCCGAATGTGTCGGCTTTGTTACGCGCGTTACAATTAATTGAACATTCAGGCCGGTTCGGGCTTTGTGCCGCGCATGGCTACACGTTTCGCCTTTGACCGCCCGCGCCTGCCCGCCCCGCTGCTTGCGGCAGGCGGGCGTGCGCAGCAGGCCTATGCCGCAAGCGCGCTGGCGCGCCGCGTGGCGCTGGCGCGTGAGGCGATCCCCGAGGAAGAACAGCTGGGCAAGCCGCGCCTCATCCGCCTGCTGGGCGAAGCGCAGGTGCTGCTTGAACCCGTGCGCCGCCAGCGCCGCAAGCTTGCCATCGCCCCGACCTGCAACCCGCAGGTGGCGATGATCCTCCCCGGCTTTGGTGCACACCCGATGCGGATGCGCTACCTTGCCCGCCAGCTGGAAAGCGCAGGCCACACCACCAAACGCTGGGGGCTGGGTTTCAACTGGGGCCCGACCGAGGAGACCTTCGATCACCTCGAAGCGCGGCTGCTCGAACTCCACGCCCGCCATGGGCGCAAGGTGGTGCTGATCGGCTGGAGCCTTGGCGGGCTTTATGCGCGCGAAATCGCCAAGCGCCAGCCGGGCAGCGTTGCCAAGGTGATCACCATGGGTTCGCCCTTCAGCGGCTCGCCGCGGGCGAACAATGTCTGGCGTGCCTATCAGTTCATCACCGGCCATTCGGTCGATGCTCCGCCAGTCGCGGCGGATCTGCGCACCAAGCCGCCGGTCGAAACGGTCGCGCTGTGGAGCGCCAATGACGGCGTGATCGCCCCGCGCTGTGCTGCCGGCCGCCCGGGCGAACGTGATCGTGCCGTGCCGCTGCGCTGCACGCACATGGGTTTCACCTATGATCCGCAGGTGATCCAGACCGTGCTGACCGAGCTGGAAACGACGCGTCCCTAAGTCCTCTCTACGTCAAATGCCCCACCCGCTTTCCTTTTGCGAAAGCGCGGTTAATCTGCGTCATTCTACGTAAGAGCGATCAAGGGGCGCGATGCAGGGCCGGGGCGGGACTTTCGATGAAATGTTCGATGGCGCGGGCAATACCCGGCCCGCCTATGCCGAATATTGCCGCTGGTATGGCGAACAGCCGCCCGAATTCCTGCGCCGCAAGAACCGCGAGGCGGATGACACCTTCCGCCGCACCGGCATCACCTTCAATGTCTATGGCGAGAACGAGGCGGAAGAACGCCTGATTCCCTTCGATATGGTGCCGCGCATCATCACTGCGGCCGAATGGCGCAAGCTTTCGAAGGGGATCGAGCAGCGGGTCCGGGCGCTCAATTCCTTCCTTTATGACCTCTATCACCGGCAGGAAATCGTGCGCGCGGGTCGCCTGCCCGAACGGCTGCTGCGCGGGAATGATGCCTGGCTGGCGAACATGGTCGGCTTCACCCCGCCGGGCGGCATCTACACCCATATCGTCGGGATCGATCTGGTGCGCACCGGGCCGGACGAGTTTTTCGTGCTGGAAGACAACGCCCGCACGCCTTCGGGCGTGTCCTACATGCTCGAAAACCGCGAGACGATGATGGGGATGTTCCCCGAACTGTTCAGCCGGATCGGGGTGGAGAGCGTATCGAACTACCCGCGCCGCCTTGCCCGCAGCCTTGCCGCCTGCGTGCCGCCCGCCTTTACTGGCGGCAAGCCCACGGTCGCGGTGCTGACGCCCGGCATCTACAATTCCGCCTATTTCGAACACGCCTTTCTGGCCGATCAGATGGGCGCGGAACTGGTGGAGGGCAGCGATCTGCGGGTGGTCGATGGGCGGGTGCAGATGCGCACCACGCGTGGCTACAAGCCGATTGATGTCCTGTACCGGCGGGTCGACGATGAATTCCTCGATCCGCTCAGCTTCAATCCCGATTCGGTGCTGGGGGTGCCGGGGATCATGGATGTCTATCGCGCAGGCGGGATCACCATCGCCAATGCGCCGGGCACGGGCATTTCCGATGACAAGGCGATCTACAGCTTCATGCCCGAAATCGTCGAATTCTATACCGGCGAGCAGCCGTTGCTGCCCAACGTCCAGACCTGGCGCTGCGCCGACAAGGACAGCCTTGCCTATGTGCTCGACAACCTTGCCGAACTGGTGGTCAAGGAAGTCCACGGGTCTGGCGGCTACGGGATGCTGATCGGGCCGACATCATCGAAGCGCGAGATTGCGCTTTTCCGCGAAAAGCTGGTGGCGCGGCCTGAAAACTACATCGCCCAGCCAACGCTCGCCCTGTCGACCTGCCCGATCTACACCGCCAAGGGCCTCAGCCCCCGGCACCTTGATCTCAGGCCCTTCGTGCTGGTCAGCCCCGAGGGGATCGACATTACGCCGGGCGGCCTGACGAGGGTGGCGCTTAAGAAGGGGTCGCTGGTGGTCAATTCCAGTCAGGGAGGCGGCACCAAGGATACCTGGGTGCTGAAGGATTGATGGGCGTATGCTAGGCCGCACCGCCAACGGATTGTTCTGGATGTTCCGCTATCTTGAGCGGGCCGAGAACACAGCGCGCCTGCTGGAGGCGGCGCTGCGCATGGCGCTGACCCGCGATGTGGCGACCGCCGAGGCGGAATGGCGCTCGGTCATTGCGACGCTCGGGCTTCAGGCGGCCTATGAAAGCGCGCATGATGGCTATGACGGCAACTCGGTTTGGAACTTCGTGCTGCGCGGGCCTTCCAACCCAGGCAATGTCCGGGCGATGTTCGGTGCGGTGCGCAGCAATGCCCGGATGGCGCGGATCAATATCTCGTCGGATGTGTGGGAGGCAGTCAACGAGAACTGGATGCGCCTTGATACGCTGCTGGCGCGGCCGGTGGGGCAGGGCGCGGTTGGCGAAGTGCTCGCCGCGATCCGCCGCGCCGGCACGCAGGTGCACGGCGCCTTCGAAGGATCGATCCTGCGCGACGAAGGCTATCACTTCAGCCGCGCCGGCACCTTCATCGAACGCGCCGACAGCACTGCGCGTATTCTCGACATGAAGTATTTCATCCTGCTGCCCTCGCTCTCCTATGTGGGATCGAGCCTTGATACCGGGCAGTGGGAACAGGTCCTGCGCTCTGTTGCGGGGGCGCGGGTCTATGCGTGGCTCAATGCCGGGCAGATCGAAGCGCGTGGGATTGTCGAATTCGTGGTGCTGGATGAACGCTTCCCCCGCAGCCTTGCCTTCTGCCGCAATGCCCTGCGCGAATGTCTGGCCGCGCTCGCCCGCACCCACGGCACCGAGGGTGAGGCCGTGCGGCTGATGCGCGATGCCGATACCCGGATCAGCGATCTGACGGTCGATCAGATCTTCGATCAGGGGCTGCACGAATTCCTCGTCGATTTCCTCGCCCGCAACAATGCCATCGCGCGGGGCATCGCCGCCGATTACCGGTTCCACGCATGAGCAAGCTTACCCTTCAGGTGCGCCACACCACGCACTATGCCTTCAGCCAGCCGGTGGTGCACGCGCTCCAGCGGCTGCGGCTGACCCCCAAGGAAACGCAGGGCCAGCGCATCATCGACTGGCGCATGAGCTTCGACAACGCCCACACCGAACTCCAGTATGACGATCAGCACTTCAACCACGTCACGCTCGTCAGCCTTGCCCCCGGTGCGCGTGAGGTGACGGTGACCTGCGAAGGGAGGGTTGAGACTGAAGACAATAACGGCGTTATCGGCCGCCATTCGGGGCACCTGCCCTTGTGGAGCTTCCTGCGCCAGACCCCGCTGACCCGCCCCGGCACGCGGATGCGCGGGCTGCTGCGCGATCTGCCCGGCAGCGGCGCCGCCGAGGACCCGGTGCCCTTCCTCCACGCCCTCTCCGCGCTGATCCGCGACCGGGTGATCTATGAAGCGGGCCGAACCCATGCCGCCACCACAGCCGAGGAAGCAGCCGCCCATGGCTATGGCGTGTGTCAGGACCACGCCCACATCTTCATCGGTGCAGCGCGGGCGAGCGGTATTCCGGCGCGTTATGTCAGCGGCTACCTGTTGATGGATGATCGCATCGAACAGGAGGCCACCCACGCCTGGGCCGAAGCCCATGTCGAAGGGCTGGGCTGGGTGGGCTTTGATGTCTCCAACGGCATTTCGCCTGATCCGCGCTATGTGCGCGTTGCCACCGGGGCGGACTATCGCGATGCAGCGCCCGTGACGGGCATCAGCATCGGCACCGCCGATCAGGTGCTTACGGTGGGCGTGGCCGTGGAAGCGCAGCCGCTTGCCAGCCAGACGCAGAGCCAATCACAGGGCCAATCACAGAGCCAGTTACAGGGGCAATCGAACCAATAGGCCCGCCTTGCGCGCAGCCCTTTGCGCTGGCGCGGGGATGCGGCTAGGGCGGCAGGCCCTGCACCCACAGACCCAGCACCCACAGACAAGGAAGACCCGATGACCTATTGCGTTGGCATGGTGCTCGACAAGGGCCTCGTCCTGATGAGCGACACGCGCACCAATTCGGGCGTCGACAATATCTCCACCTTCCGCAAGCTGTTCCACTGGAGCGTTCCGGGCGAACGCATGATCGCGGTGATGACGGCGGGCAACCTTGCCACCACGCAGGCGGTGATCAGCCAGCTGGAAGAACGCACCAAGGCCCCGGCAGAGCGCGACAACACGCTGCTGAAGGGCCCGACCATGTTTCAGGTCGCCACCGAAATCGGCCGCCTGCTGCGCACTACCATCGAAGATGCGCAGCGCGTCAATGGCGATGGCGGCAAGGGGCGCTTTACCGCCACGATGATCGTTGCCGGACAGATTGCGGGGATGCAGCCGCGCCTGTTCATGATCTACCCGGAAGGCAATTTCATCGAAGCCAGCTGGGACACGCCCTTCTTCCAGATTGGTGAGACCAAGTATGGCCGCCCGATCCTGATCCGCGGCTATGAGCGGGGAATGAGTTTTGAAGATGCGATCAAGCTGCTGATGGTTAGCTTCGATTCGACTCTCAAGGCTAACCTGTCGGTGGGCCTGCCGCTTGATCTGCTGGTGATCGGCAAGGATGGCTTCAAACCGCTGCATGAACACCGCGTCACTGCCGAAGATGAATATTTCGACACGATTTCATCAGGTTGGGGTAACGCCCTGCGATCCGCCTTCCATTCGCTCCCGCCCTATCGCTTCAGCGATGATGCGTAAGGGCTGAACCGGATCTGCCTCCGTTACGGAGGAATTATATTCTGTAATTTCAACAATTTGAATTGTTCCGGATATGGTAAATCCTCCGGAACGGGGCTGCTCCTGCGTGAAACCCATAATGGGTTAGCGCAGACAGGCTCACATGACACGCAAAGCCTCCCTCCACTTCATCGACTCGTGCAGCCGCCAACGCGCCGAACTGGCCCGTGTAGGCTTCGCGTTGGGCCACCACTGTGAGGTTTACGGTGACCTCTCCGAACTCGCGGTCCACCCGCCGAGGGAGGGGATCATCATCGCCCGCGACACGCCCGAGGAAGGCGGGGTGGGCATGATCCTTGACCGGCTGGGAAGGCTGGGCATCTGGCTGCCGCTGATTGCGGTGGATGTGCAACCCCGCCCGGGCCGCATCGTTGAGGCGATCAAGGCCGGATCGCTCGATTATCTCGCTCTCCCGCTTGATCCTGAACGCTTTACCCGCTGCCTGCTCCGCATCGAAAAGGAAGCCGAACAGTTCGGCGCGGCCCGCCGCCGCATGATCGAAGCGCGGGACCGTATCTCCACCCTTTCGACGCGGGAGCGCGAAGTGCTTGACTGGCTG
>JAGKSZ010000215.1 GCA_018991295.1 Porphyrobacter sp.
ATTACGAATGATGTGCTCTACCGACTGAGCTAAAGCGGCGCGCCGTTTGGGCAGGGGGGCGCTTTAGCTACGGTGGGGGCGGGTGGCAACGGGTTTTGTGAAAGCGGACGGAATGATGCCCCATTGCGCCGCATTGGGCCTGCTCCACTGGGCACAGGAACCACGCCAACGCGCTGCAATCAGCTGAATTTTCGCCAGCAGTGGCAGGCGCACCGATGCGGGGGAGTTGGGAAAAGGGGGAAAATTCCACTGGTCGGGACGAGAGGATTCGAACCTCCGACCCCCACACCCCCAGTGTGATGCGCTACCAGGCTGCGCTACGTCCCGTCACCAGTGGAGGGGCGCCTATAGGGCCCGATACCGGGGCTGGCAAGCCGTGTTTGTTGGCGGCTGTCTGTCGCGGGCGATCCGCGAACGCGCTGGAGCCGATCCATACTGTGGCCGCGCCACAACGCCCTTTGGTGCAAAGATTGCGGGCTTCTTGCATTGCTGCTAGGCGCGCCCACTTGGACGACACGGGGCTCGCGCTCCGGACGAACTTCACGGGATCTGACAGGCTCACCACGCATGACAATCGACCTACTCGCCGCCGCAGCAGGGGCCGCCGACGCGCCGCCCGCCTGGATCAGCTTCCTGCCGATCATCGGCATGATCGCGATCTTCTGGTTCCTGATCATCGCGCCGCAGATGAAGAAGCAGAAGCAGCACCAGGAAAAGATCAACGGCGTCAAGAAGGGCGACCAGGTCATCACCGCTGGCGGATTGCTGGGCAAGGTGGTGAAGGTTGACGATGTCTATGTCGAGCTGGAGCTGGGCACGAATGTCCGCGTCAAGGCGGTCAAGGCGACGCTGGGCGACATTGTTCCGCCCGGCGGCAGTCCTGCCAACGATTGATCCGGCGCATGGGCCCGGTGGCCCGGCGCACATTTTCATTCCTTGCGTGTGAGACCCTGACGCAATGCTCGACTTTCCCCTCTGGAAGAAGCTCTCGCTGTGGGCGGTGACGCTTGCCGCCTCGCTGCTGGCGCTGCCTTCGCTTGCCAATGTGGCGGGGCTCGCCTGGCCCGGCGCGCTGCCCAATCCGCAGGTCAACCTCGGGCTCGATCTTGCCGGCGGCTCGCACCTGCTGCTTGAGGCCAAGGCGGGCGATGTGCGCGCTCAGCGGCTTGAGAACATGGAGGAAAGTGTCCGCCAGCTGATGCGCGGCGCAACCCCCAGGATCCGTATTGGGGATGTCTCCACGGCTGATGGCAAGCTGTCCTTCATGCTTGAAAACGCCGCCGATATTGATCGCGCGCGCGGGCTGATCGAGCCGACCATGCAGGGCGCCAGCACGGTGCGCGAGTGGGAACTGACCGTCGTGGACGGGCAGCGCATGGTGCTCTCTCAGACCGATGCCGGGATCAATCAGGCGATCGACGATGCGATGGACAGCGCCACCGAAGTGGTCCGCCGCCGCATCGATGAACTGGGCACGCGCGAGCCGACCATCATCCGGCAGGGCGATACCCGCATCGTGGTGCAGGTGCCCGGACTTCAGGACCCTGATGCGCTCAAGAAGCTGCTGGGCCAGACCGCGCAGCTCGAATTCAAGCTGGTCGATCAGGATGCGCTGCTGACCAATATCCAGGCCGGCATCGCCCCTCCGGGCAGCCAGATCGTGCCCTATCCGGAAAGTCAGGTCGGGGCGATCGCGGTCAAGCGGCTGGGCGGGATCCGCGGCGATAACCTCACCGGCGCGCAGGCGGGCGTGGATCAGCGCACCAACGAAAGCATCGTCACGATCAGCTTCGATGCGCAAGGCGGGGCGAAGTTTGCCAAGCTGACCACCGAGAATGTCGGAAAGCCCTTCGCCATCATCCTTGATGGGCAGGTGCTCTCGGCGCCCAACATCAATGAACCGATCATCGGCGGCAATGCGCAGATTTCGGGGAGCTTCACCCCCGAGACCGCCAACCAGCTCGCCATCGCGCTGCGTTCGGGCGCGCTGCCGGTGCCGCTGGCCGTGGTGGAAGAACGCACCGTGGGGCCGGACCTTGGCGCGGATTCGATCCGCAAGGGGCTGCTCGCCATGGGCATCGGCAGCCTTGCGGTGATCGCGCTGATGGTGGCGACCTATGGCCGCTTCGGCGTCTATGCTTGCGTGGCGCTGGTGTTCAACGTGCTGATGCTGCTGGGCATCATGGCGCTGGGCGGGTTCACGCTGACGCTGCCGGGGATCGCGGGCTTTGTCATCACCATCGGTGCGGCGGTCGACGCCAACGTGCTGATCAACGAACGCATCCGCGAAGAACGCGCCCGCGGCCGAAAGGTCATCGCCGCGGTGGAGACCGGCTACAAGGAAGCCAGCCGCGCGATCTGGGACGCCAACCTCACCAACGTGATTTCCGGTCTGGCGCTGTTTGCCTTCGGTTCCGGGCCGGTAAAGGGCTTTGCGGTGGTGCTGGTGATCGGCATTGCCACATCGGTGTTCACCGGGGTGACCCTGACCCGATTGTTCGTCGCCGGGTGGCTGCGCAAGGCGCGCCCCAACGACATCTCGATTTAAGGAGCGCAGCATCATGAAACTCCTGAAGCTCGTCCCCGACAACACCAACATCCAGTTCCTGAAGCTGCGCATCCCGTTTTTCGTGCTGAGCCTTGTGCTGATCTTCGGCAGTTGGGCAGCGGTGGCGGTCAATGGCCTCAACTTCGGCGTGGATTTTGCCGGCGGGCAGGAAGTGCGCATGACCTTCCAGCAGCGCGAAACCGCACCGATCCCGTCCTTGCGCGAGCTGGTCGGCGGGCTCGGCTATGGCGAGCCGGTGGTGCAGGAATTCGGCGCGCCCAATCAGGTCTCGATCCGCGTGCCCCTGCCCGAAGGCACCGAGAGCACCCCCGGCGCGGCTGCTGCCATCGGTGACAAGGTGATCGCATCCGTCCAGCAGGCCTATCCCGATGCCCGCCGTGACGGGAATGATACCGTGTCCGGCAAGGTCGCAGGCGAGTTCCGCGATTCTGCGATCCTCGCGCTGCTGGCGGCGATGGCGGCGGTTTCGCTTTATATCTGGGTGCGTTTCGAATGGCAGTTTGGCGTGGGCGCGATGTTCGCGCTGGTGCATGACGTGTCGGTGACGGTGGGCCTGTTTGCGCTCACGCAGATGGAGTTCAGCCTTCAGATCGTTGCCGCGATCCTCGCCATTATCGGCTATTCGCTGAACGATACCATCGTCGTTTATGACCGCATCCGCGAGAACCTGAAGAAGTATCGCAAGATGGAAATGGGCGCGCTGCTCGATCTGTCGGTCAATGAAACGCTGGCGCGCACGGTGATGACGTCACTGACGCTGTTTGTGGCGCTGATCCCGCTGCTGATCTTCGGCCCGCCGAGCCTGTTCGGCATGGTCGCGGCGATCACCGTGGGCCTGTTTATCGGCACCTATTCCTCGATCTACATGGCCGGGCCGCTGCTGATCTGGATGGGCGTGACGACAAGCAGCTTCGTGCCGACCGAAACCGCGCTCGACAAACAGGAAAAGATCGCGCGCGGGGAAGTTTAAGGGCGGCGGGGCTCAGGCCTCGCTCACCAGACTATCATAATGCGCGGTCAGCGCGGCTGCGTTGGCCTCCCAGCTGAAGCTTTCGGTGAGCGCCGCCACCGCTTCACGCGCAGGCGGGGCGGCGAGAATGTCCAGCACGCCTGCCGCCACCGCCTCGGGTGTGCGTTCAACCAATCGCCCCGCCACATCGCTGGCGATCAGCTCGCGTGCGCCGCCGACATCGCAGGTCACCACCGGGGTTCCGCAGGCGAGCGCCTCGACCCAGGCATTGGCAAGGCCTTCATTGGCGGTCGGCAGCACCATCACATCGGCCGCTGACAGGATCAGCGGCATCAGATCATGGTCGATCGAGCCTGCAAAAAACACGCGGCTCTCCACACCCTCGCGTGCGGCCAGCGCCCGCAATGCCGCCTCGTCCTCGCCCTTGCCGATCAGCACCAGCCGCGCCTCGGGGATTGCCTTGAGCGCAGCGATCGCGATGGCCTGACCCTTGCGCGCAATCAGCGCGCCCACACAGGCCAGCAGCGGCGCATTGTCGGGCAGGGCAAAGCCCAGTTCCTCGCTCAGCTGACGGCGCAATTGCGGGTGCGCAAAGGGGCGGAAGCGGTCGCGGTCAAGGCCGGTATAATGCAGCGTGATACGGTCCTCGGGCATGCCCATCGCGGCCATCTGCCGTGCCAGATCGCGGCTCACCGCAAGCAGGCCTGCCGCCTGCTGCGATGCCGCCACCATCTGCGCGCGCGCCGCATCATGCTGGCCCCAATAGGTGATATCGCTCCCCCGCGCCTTGATCGAAAGCGGGCGGCCCAGCGCACCGGCGATTTCGGCAGCGGCGGGTCCATCGGGGAAGAAGAACTGCGCGTCCACGATATCCACCCGCGTCTCGGCATCAATCGCTCGCACCAGCGGCAGCGCCGCGCGCGCAATCGCTCCGGCATTGCGCCGTGCACCGATGCGCGGGATCAGGGTGAAGCGCGGGCGGTGCACGGTGATGCCGCCTTCCTCAGCTCGCACCGGCAGACCCGCCAGCGCCCGGTAACGCCCCAGCACCAGCGGCGGCAGGCCGATGGGGTTCACCACCGTCACCCGCCAATCCCCGCGCCTCGCCAGCGCCTCCAGCGACCGCGCCACAAAGGTCCCGAACCGGGGTGTCACCGGATTGGGATAGAGCGTGGAAAGGACAAGGACGTGTTTCACGAGGGCGGTCCTAACCGTGCACGCGTTAAAGCGCTCTCACCAGCATGAAGGCCACCGCCACCCATGGGGGATTATCTACCACCACCTGCTTTTGCCCCGCACCGGGCGGCAGCAGGCCGACAAGGCTGCCGCGCCGGTCGATCAGCCGCCCGAAGGCAAAGCGCCCGCCGGGGCGCGGGACAAGGCAATCGCGGTTGATCGCCTGCGCGGTGTCTTCCGGGGCGAGCGCCCGCAGCCACACAAGGTCGCCGGGGCGATATTCGCCCACGCTTGCAGTGACCGAAAGGACCAGCGGCGCTGGGCCGTCTTCGGGCGAAAGCGCGCTGGGCGCCACCGCCTCGCGCGGGGCGGACAGCGCCTCAGCGCCGCCTGCGCCCAGTTCCGCGACAATCTGCGCAGGGGCCGCAGTCTGGCTGCGGATGAGGCTCGCGGGCGGCACATCGAGCGCGGCGGCGATCTTGTTGAGCCAGCTGACCGAAAGCTGGCGCATCCCCGTCTCCAGCCGTCCGATGGTCTGGGCGGTGGTGGCCGGCTGGCAGGCGGCGGCAAGATCGGCCAGCGTCAGGCCCTTGGCCTTGCGGATATCGCGGATGCGGTTGGTCATGAGCCCCTGTTGCCAAATTTAACCGGATTGGTTTTTTCTTTCCTACAGATGCGCCGTCTTGGCAAGTCCTTCGGTTCCATAACCGGAGGAACCCCCATGAAGCGCCAGCTGGTCGAACGCGAACTCACCCCCGAAGGCCCCCGCCACCGCCCGGCAGGCCCCGGAGGCCTTGCCCGGTCACGGTCAGTGACGGTCAATCTTGCCGAAAGCCCGCTCGCCTGGCTGCACGCGCGCGGGCATCTGTCCGATCGCCTGTTCGATGCAGGCGAGGCGCTCAGGGGCGATTACGAACGCGCCCAGCTGCCCGCCAGCATCACCATGCGCTGGGATCCGGTGCGGGTGAAGGGCACGGGCGAGCGCGGCCTTGCCCCCAGCGAAAAGCAGATTGCAGCGCGTCAGCGGTTCGACGGGGCAATCCGCGCGGCGGGCAAGGGGCTGGAGGATATCCTGTGGCGCGTTGTCTGCGCGGGCGAGGCGTTGCCCGAGGCGGAAAAAGGCCTCGGCTGGCCCACCCGCAGCGGCAAGCTGGTGCTGAAAATCGCGCTGGAACGGGTCGCGGAGTTTTACCGCATTACTTGAGGCAAGAAGGCCGCTCTAGCCTTCGACCAGTTCTGCAAGCATCAGCCAGCGTTCCTCCGCCGCGTCCTTCTCAGCCCGGGCGTTGGCGATCCCGGCGCTGATGGTGGCGAAGCGCTGGGGGTCCTTGGTGTAGAGCTCAGGGTCGCTCAGCAGCGCCTCGCCTTTGGCAATCGCAGCTTCGAGTTCTTCGATCCGCTTGGGCAGGATTTCGTAATCG
>JAGKSZ010000020.1 GCA_018991295.1 Porphyrobacter sp.
GCTGCGGAAGCCGATGCTGCCGCGATTGCGGAGTAATCGACAATGGCTACCATCAAGATCAAGCAGGTGGGTTCGCCCATCCGTCGTCCCGCCAGCCAGCGCCAGATCCTCATCGGTCTGGGGCTGAACAAGATGCATAAGATCGTGGAGCGTCAGGACACCCCCGAGGTGCGCGGCGCGATCGCCAAGATCCCGCATCTGGTGCAGGTGATCGACTAACCATCCGGCAGGCCCCGCTTCGGCGGGGCTTTCCATCTTTCAGCGCGACAAAAGCGAAAGCGAGTGCACGATTATGAAACTGAATGACATCCGCGACAATTCCGGTGCCCGCAAGGGCCGCGTCCGCGTCGGCCGTGGTATCGGCTCGGGCAAGGGCAAGACCTCGGCTCGCGGTCAGAAGGGTCAGAAGGCCCGTTCCGGTGTGGCCATCAAGGGCTTCGAAGGCGGCCAGATGCCGCTGCACATGCGTCTGCCGAAGCGCGGGTTCAACAATCCGTTCGGCAAGGACTACGCCGAGGTGAACACCGGGATGGTCCAGAAGTTCATCGACGCAGGCAAGCTCGATGCCAAGGCCACCATTACCGAAGACGCGCTGCGTGCGGCAGGTCTGGTGCGCGGCGGCAAGGACGGTGTGCGTCTGCTCGGCAAGGGCGAGATCACTGCGAAGGTCACCTTCGCCGTCACCGGCGCTACCAAGGGCGCGATTGCTGCGGTTGAAAAGGCCGGCGGCAGCGTTGAAGTTGCGCCTGCTCCGACCCCGGAGCACGAGAAGAAGCTCGCCCGCCGCGACGCCAACAAGGCCGCCCGCGCGAAGTAATCGACAAAAGGTGATGCGCGGGGGTTCGACAAGCGCCCCCGCGCTCCCTATTTACGCTCTCGCGCGCCGGAGCGGCTCTCTTGGTCGAGGGCTTGTGGCTTAACATGGCGCGTTGACTTGGGTGCTTGCGCAGGTTCTGCCACATCCAGAGCTGGGATCGACAAAACGACATGGCATCACGCGCCGACAATATCGCGAGCAATCTCAACCTTGGCAATTTTGCCAAGGCGACCGAGCTCAAGCAGCGCATCTGGTTCACCATCGGTGCACTGATTGTCTTCCGCTTCCTGAGCTTCGTGCCGCTGCCCGGTATCGATCCGGTCAAGCTCGCTGAATTCAACACCCGTGCTTCAGGCACGATCCTCGATCTGTTCAATGCCTTTTCCGGCGGCGCGCTGGAGCGCATGAGCCTGATCGCGGTTGGGATCATGCCTTACATCACCGCCTCGATCGTGGTGCAGATGGCCTCGGCGCTGCATCCTTCGCTGGCTGCGATGAAGAAGGAAGGCGCGAGCGGGCGTCAGAAGCTCAACCAGTACACCCGTTATGGCGCGGTGCTGCTGTGCATCATTCAGGGCTATGCGGTCGCGCAGAACGCTGTGTCGCAGCAGTTCGCGGTGGATTCCAGCTGGCTTTTCTACGCTTCGACCATCATCAACGTCACCGGCGGGACCATGTTCCTGCTGTGGCTGGGCGAGCAGATGACCAGCCGCGGCATCGGCAATGGTGTGTCGCTGATCATCATGGCGGGGATTGTCTCGGAATTTCCGAACTTTGTCGCCAACCTCTTTGAGGGCGGCCGGACCGGAGCGATTTCGTCGGTGGTGATTATCGGCTTTGTCGTGATGGTGGTTGTGCTGATTTACGGCATTGCCTTCATGGAGCGTGCGCAGCGCCGCCTGACCATCCAGTATCCCAAGCGCGCGACCGGGCGCGGGATGATGCAGGCCGAGCGTTCCTATCTGCCGCTCAAGATCAACACTGCAGGTGTCATCCCGCCGATCTTCGCCAGCTCGTTGCTGCTGCTGCCGCTGACCATCACTTCGCTGGTGGGGGGCTCGCTCGATACCAGCAGCCAGTTTTATGGCGTGCTGCAGTCGCTCAACCAATATCTCGCGCATGGCCAGCCGCTCTACATGACGCTCTATGCGATCGGGATCATCTTCTTCTGCTTCTTCTACACTGCGGTTGTGTTCAACCCGGAGGAGACGGCGGATAACCTCAAGAAGAACGGCGGCTCGATCCCCGGTATCCGCCCGGGCAAGCGGACTGCCGATTATCTCGAATATGTGCTGACCCGCATTACCGTGATCGGTTCGATCTACCTGACGGTGGTGTGCGTGGTGCCCGAGGCGATGATTGCGCAGACCGGAATTCCGCTGTTCCTCGGCGGCACCAGTCTGCTCATCGTGGTCAATGTGACGGTCGATACCATCAGCCAGATCCAGTCGCATCTGCTGGCGCTGCAATATGGCGATCTGATCAAGAAAGCGAAGCTCAAGGGTCGGATGCGCTGATATCCGACATTAGTCGGCTTGACGCGCCCAGCCTCTTGGTTGAACCCGTAAATCTGAAAGAACGCGCCGGGCACTGATCTGCGGCGATATTGGGGGACGGTTCGTGAACATCATTCTTCTTGGCCCTCCCGGCGCCGGCAAGGGAACGCAGAGCGCGGGGCTGGTCGAGCGGCATGGCATGCGCCAGCTCTCGACGGGTGACATGCTGCGGGCGGCGGTCAAGGCGGGCACACCTGTCGGCCTGCGCGCCAAGGAAGTCATGGAGCGCGGCGAACTCGTCTCGGATGAGATCGTCTCGGATCTGATTGATGCCGAACTGGCGGCGATGGCGCCGGAAACAGGCGCAATCTTCGATGGCTATCCACGGACTGCGGCTCAGGCTGACGCGCTTGACGCGATCCTTGCGCGCAATGGCCGGGCGCTCGATCATGTGATCGAACTTGAGGTCAATGAAGATGCGCTGGTTGAGCGTATCACCGGGCGCTTTTCCTGCGGGAATTGCGGCGCGCTGTATCACGATACCGCCAACCCGCCTGCCACGCCCGGCGTGTGCGATGCCTGCGGCAGCACTGAATTCAAGCGCCGTCCCGATGATAATGAGGAAACCGTGCGGATGCGGATGCAGGAATACCGCGCCAAGACCGCGCCGATTCTGCCCGGCTATGAAGCGCGCGGGATTGTCTCACGGGTTGACGGGATGGCGGCGATCGACACGGTCGCCGGGCAAATCGACGCCATTTTGAACAGCTGAGGGCAGGGGGCTTGCAGCCCCTGCGCTTTTGCCGCAGCCTCGCCTTTCAAGGGTTTTGCAAGGGAGGTTCCTGCCATGACGCTATCATCTGCTGCGCGCGCAGTGCTGCTGGGGCTTGGCATCGTGGCGGCGGCTCCGGCATCTGCTGACATTACCCGCACCACCGATAGCAGCTTCGTGTCCCGCAACGAGGTGGTTGTCAGCGCCAGTCCAAAGGACGTGTGGCTGGCACTGATCAATCCGGCGGCATGGTGGCAATCGGAACATACCTGGTCGGGTAATGCCAAGAACCTGTCCTTGACGCCGCAAGCCGGTGGGTGCTTCTGCGAAACCATTCCCGAAGTCGATGAGCCCGGGCGCTTCACGCTTCAGGGCAGTGTCGAGCATATGCGCGTGGTTCAGGCCTATCCCGAAGCTGCGCTGCGCATGGTGGGCAATCTCGGCCCGCTCCAGAGCGAGCCGGTGACCGGCGTCCTGACGATCGCGATCAGCAAGGTGCCCAAGGGTACGCGGATCGTGTTTGAATATAATGTCGGCGGGCCGATGCGGTATGAGGTCCCGGTGATCTCCAAAGCGGTGGACGGGGTGATGGCCGCGCAGATTGCGTCGCTTGCCAAGCCGCTGGGCGTGGTGCCGATGCCTCCGCCTCCTGCGGCCGTTCCGCCAGCATCCGCTGATCCTGCGCCTGCAGCAAGCGCCGCAACCGGGCAGGGCGGTGCCAAGCCGGTCGCCGGACCGCCTGCTGCTGCTGTTCCTCCGGCAGGTACGGGGGGCATAAAGCCCGCCGCTGCGCCTATCATCAAGCCCGCTCCGCTGCCCGCCGTGCCACCTGCTGCGCCGGCGGCAAAGCCTGCGCCGCAGCCAGCGCCAAAGCCCGCGCCCAAGCCGTCTTCGGTTGAGGATGCATTCAGCGATCTGGGTGACAAGCCCAAGGCTTAGCCTGTTTCTCGGCGGCGCGGTTGACGGGGCGTCCGAATCATCCTATGCGCGCGCCTCATTCGACATGTTCGAAGCAAGTTCGGCAGGCATCGCCCTTGCGCGTGCCGACCGGACTTTTTGCCGTTTGTGATCCGGCTATCGGGCCAATCACGCCGGCAGGCGGACATGGGAGTGAATGAGCGTTGAGATAGGGGTGGCCCCTTAAAGGTCGTAAGCCCCTGTGGAGCATGGAGAAATAAGTGGCTCGTATTGCCGGGGTCAATATCCCCACCAACAAGCGCGTGATCATTGCGCTGACCTATATCCACGGTATCGGTCGTACCACCGCCGTCCAGATCGCTGACAAGCTGGGCATTGCGCACACCGCGCGCGTTCAGGACCTCACCGATGAGGAAGTCCTGCGTATCCGCGAAACCATCGATGCCGATTTCACCGTGGAAGGCGATCTTCGTCGCCAGACCGCGATGAATATCAAGCGCCTGATGGATCTGCGCGCCTATCGCGGCCTGCGTCACCGTTCGGGCCTGCCGGTCCGTGGTCAGCGCACTCACACCAACGCCCGCACCCGCAAGGGCAAGGCCAAGCCCATCGCGGGCAAGAAGAAGTAAGCCAGGCAAGCCTCAGGGCTTTCCCCGCTTTTTCCTTCTGACGAGCTAAAGGACAATCAAAGATGGCACGCGAACCAGGCCGTATCCGGCGCCGTGACAAGAAGAACATCACCAGCGGCGTTGCCCACATCAACGCCAGCTTCAACAACACCATGATCACCATCACCGACGCGCAGGGCAATGCCATTTCGTGGTCGTCTGCGGGCATGATGGGCTTCAAGGGTAGCCGCAAGTCGACCCCCTATGCCGCTCAGGTGGCAGCGGACGATGCGGGCAAGAAGGCCGCCGAACACGGCGTGCGCACTCTCGAAGTCGAAGTGAAGGGTCCGGGCTCGGGCCGTGAAAGCGCGCTGCGGGGTCTTGCAGCCGTGGGCTTCAACATTACCTCGATCCGCGACGTTACCCCGATCCCGCACAACGGGGTCCGTCCGTCCAAGCGTCGCCGCGTCTGATCCGCCGGGAGGGCGGGGGCGTGCATCGCCTCCGCTACCCGAACGGGTCTGATGCGCGCGAGCTTCGCCTGCGCATCGGGCCCGCCCAAGTTTGAACCGCCCGAAAGGCGAATTAGGGGAAATCCATGTCCGTCAACACCAAGAACTGGCAGGAACTCAAGAAACCCAACTCCCTGGAAATCAAGGATGGCGGCGATCGTCAGCGCAAGGCGACCTTCGTGGCCGAACCGCTTGAGCGTGGCTTCGGGCTGACGCTCGGCAACGCGCTGCGCCGGGTGCTGCTCTCCAGCCTTCAGGGCGCCGCGATCACCTCGATCAAGATCGAGAACGTGCTTCACGAATTCTCCAGCCTCGCTGGCGTGCGTGAAGACGTGACCGACATCGTGCTGAACGTGAAGCAGATCGCGCTCAAGATGGAAGGCGAAGGCCCCAAGCGGCTCCAGCTTTCGGCCACCGGCCCGGGCGAAGTTCGCGCCGGCGACATTGCCGTGACCGGCGATATCGAAGTGATGAACAAGGATCTGGTGATCTGCCACCTCGATGAAGGCGCGACGCTCAACATGGAGCTGACCGCTGACACCGGCAAGGGTTACAGCCCGGCCGTGCAGAACCGTCCGGCCGATGCGCCGATCGGCCTCATCCCGGTCGACTCGCTCTATTCGCCGGTGCGCCAGGTCAGCTACAAGGTCGAGAACGCCCGCGTGGGTCAGGAACTCGACTACGACAAGCTGAGCCTCACGGTCGAGACCGATGGCACCGTGACCCCCGAAGATGCCGTGGCCTATGCCGCGCGCATCCTTCAGGACCAGCTGACGCTGTTCGTCCACTTCGAAGATGGCATCCCGCAGCCGGTCGGCCAGATGATTGGCCACGCCGTGCAGCCGGAAGAGAGCGACGCCAACCAGCTCAACCGTTACCTCCTCAAGAAGGTGGACGAGCTGGAACTGTCGGTGCGTTCGGCCAACTGCCTCAAGAACGACAACATCATCTACATCGGCGATCTGGTCCAGAAGACCGAAGCCGAGATGCTGCGCACGCCGAACTTCGGCCGCAAGTCGCTCAATGAGATCAAGGAAGTGCTCTCCAGCATGGGTCTGCGTCTCGGGATGGATATCCCGGGCTGGCCGCCGGAGAACATCGAAGAGATGGCCAAGAAGCTCGAGCAGGAGCTTTTGGGCTAAGCCCAAAAGCAGCCGCCTGAGGCAACCGCAGGTTGCCGACGGACGGCGGCCTGCCGGCCGGCGGGCGAAGCCCCTTAGACGTCATGGGATTTACTCCCATGACGGCTGGGCCTGAAGAAGGGATGGTCGGACCCTCTCCGACCGGGATGGAGTTACCTGACACGGGCTCCCTACGAACGAAGGAAGATATACAATGCGTCATGGTATTTCGGGCCGCAAGCTGGGCCGCAAGACGGGTCACCGCAACGCCCTGTTCCGCAACATGGCTGCTGCCCTGATCAAGCACGAGCAGATCACCACCACGCTGCCCAAGGCCAAGGAACTGCGCCCTTACGTCGAAAAGCTGATCACGCTGGCCAAGCGTGGCGGCCTCTCGAACCGTCGTCTGGCGATGGCCCGTCTGGGTGATGAGACGCAGCTGAAGAAGCTCTTCGAAGTCCTCGCCGAGCGTTACAGCGATCGTGATGGCGGCTACACCCGCGTGCTGCGCGCTGGCGTTCGCGCCGGTGACGCCGTGCAGATGGCGATTATCGAATTCGTCGACCGCGACGAAGCGGCCAAGGGTCAGGATTCTGGCCCGGTCGCATCGGAAGACGAATACGAAGACGCCTAAGGCGCTCGTCGGATGACAGGCAAGGGGCCGGGGCGGGTACGCTTCCGGCCCTTTCCTTTTGCGCGGCGCAGGATAGGGTTGGTGGCATGACCCGCACCGCCCTTGCAGCCGCCACGCTGCTCCTCGCCGCTGTCCCTGTCGCCGCTCAGAACCAGCAGGCGGAACTCGACGCCCGCTACAACCGGGCGCGCGCGGCAGGGTACAAAGCCCCGATGCCGTGCGGGGCGAGCGCCAGCGCCGAACGCAGCCGGGCGAGGGAGCGGAGCGAGGAAAGCGTGCTCGCCTATGAGTTGGCGGGGATCCAGCAACCGCTCGATGGCATCATCGGCGACCTGCCCCACCGCATCACGCGCTGGCCGGAGGGGAGGCGACCGATCCGTCATGTGACGGTCGACTGGGCCAAGGATATGCCGCCGCGCATCGCTTTCCAGCGCAGCGTTGGTGGGTGTTCGCTCGGGCCTATCGGGATGGAGGCCGATGCGATTGCGCAAGCGCCGCCGCCCGCGCAGCCCCAACAGATCGTCAGCTGGCACATGAAACTGCCGGGGCCGGTCTCCCCGGTGCTCGAGGCGGCGATGGAGGGCACCTACGGCCCCAAGGCGCGCACCACCGCCGTATCGGTCAACTGGGGCGAGAACGGCTGGGACTGGCGCTTTGCCGAGGGGTTCACGCCCTTCACTCCGCAGCGCACATGGTCGGTCGCCAAGAGCCTTGCCGCCACGCTGGTGGGCGCCAACGAGCATCGCGGGGCCGGTCTCATCCCGCTCAATCCAACGCACGGCATGACGAGCCCGCCGCTTCCCATCCCGAACTGGTATCGCTCAGATGGCGAGGATCGCCGAGTCGGCATAGCGATGGATCGCCTGCTGCGGATGGCTTCGGGGCGTTACTCCGATACCCCGGGCAACCGCACCGATCCGCTCTATTTCGGCGGTTCGACCGTGGCCGAGACGGTGCTCCACTGGCCACTGGTCCATCAGCCCGGCACGGTGTTCCGCTATGCCAACAACGACACGCTGACCGCGATCGCGGCGATTGCTCCGACTTTTGCCGAACATCCCCCGGCCGAGCTTTTCGCGAAGATCGGCATGCAGGACACCATCGCTGAAACCGATTGGCTGGGCGATTATGTCCTCTCCAGCCAGGTCTGGGCGAGTACGATGGACCTGATCCGCTTCGGCCAGCTTTACCTCAACGACGGCAAGCTTCCCTCGGGCGAGCGTATCCTGCCCGAAGGCTGGGTGAAGTATGTCACCACGCCCAGCGGCCCGCAGCCGCCCACCGGCACGTTCGGCTATGGCGCCGGGTTCTGGCTCCTGAACAAGGAGCCGGGTGTGCCTGCCGATACCTTCGCGGCGATCGGGAACCGGGGGCAATATGTGGTGATCGTGCCGAGCCGGAAGGTCGTGATCGTGCGGCGCGGTGAAGACCCGGTAGGCAGCAGCTTCGACATCTCAGCCTTCACCCGCGATGTGCTGGCGGCGCTGGAAGAGTAGCATTGTGACGGTTGTTCATCTGGACGGCCTCTAAAATTAACAAAACCTGTCATCCTGATTCAGGCAAGCCTAACGCCGAATCGCGCAAAACCTCATCAAGCCCGCCAGCAATCCCGCCTGCGAGGCCCATACGAGGAATGCTCCGATGATCACCAAGACCAACCGGCTGGCCTCCGGCAAACTGGCCCGGTTCACGCTCGGCGCGGTCGCTGCGACTGCGCTGACTGCTGCATCTGTCACCCCCGCCATGGCGCGCGATCATCGTGACCGCGATGGCATTGGTGCCGGCGAGATCATCGCAGGCGCTGTGGTGATCGGTGGGCTTGCTGCGCTTGCAGGTGCCTTCGACAATGATCGCGGCCGGGATCGCTATGACTATCGCGATCGCGGCGACCGCTGGGATCGCGGCGGGTTCGGCTTCAGCGGCGGCGCACGGGGTGCAGTTGATCGCTGCGTGCGCGCTGCGGAGAACCAGGCGCGTCGCTTTGGCGGCTACCGCTATGCCGACGTGATCGACGTGCGCGATATCGACCGGACGCGTGATGGTTTTCGGGTGCGTGGCCGGGTCGATGTGGGCGGCGGCTTTGACCGGCGCGGCAGCGATCGTGGCAACTTTACCTGCCGCCTCGACGGGCGCGGCCAGCCGCTGATCGATTTCAGCGGGATCCGCGGTTTGCGCTGATCGGCTGACCCAGCTTTGCGCGCGGCGTTCCTGCCTTTTGGCCGCGCGCATCCTTGCCGCCCCGCCATTCCCCACCGGATGGCGGGGCGGTTTCGTTTGCGTGGATGGTTCATCCAAGCGCAAGCTGGGCGCGGCTAGGCTTGCCGCTCGCGGGGTGTTTGGTGGATGCCCGGCCCATGTAACAGGAGGAGAGAGCATCATGGCTCTGACGTTGCGCGCAGGCCTGCTTGCAGCCGCGCTTGCCGGTACCACCATTCTTGCCGTTCCCGCATCAGCTGCGCCGCTTGGCGTAGTGCCGGCATCCGGAACGGTCTCGATTGCGCCTGATTTCAGCCGCTTCGATCCGGTTGCCGATGCTGCCAGTTGGGGCTGCCGCTGGGGATGCGGCTGGGGCGGCTGAAGCGGGGGCTGGGGACGGCATCGCGGCTGGCGCCGCAACCGGATTGACGGCGGCGACGTGCTGATCGGTGCAGCCATCATCGGCGGCGCTATCGCCATCGCCAATTCGAACAACCGCCGCCAGCGCGAACGCGATGTGGTGATTGTGGAGCGTGACCGCGATATTCGCGATAATGATTGGAACCGCGATACCCGGTACCGCGACGATCGCCGCGCCGCGCCGCGCGGAACGGGTGCCTCGGGCCTCGATAATGCGGTGAACATGTGCCTTGATCGGATTGAACGTGATGTCCGCGTCGACACGGTCGACAATGTCGAACGCACCGCCAGCGGGTGGCAGGTTACAGGCCTGCTGTTCAATGGTGCAGGTTTCCGCTGCCGCATCGGCAATAATGGCCAGATCGACACGGTCGATTACGATGGCGGCTCGGGAGCGCGCGAATGGCGCGGGTCGCAATCGATGGCAGCACCTGCCGCCGCGCCGGGCCAGCTGACTGATGAGTCCTATGCTGCCTTGCGCGCCGGGTTGGGTGGCGGCGTGCGCCCCGATCTGGCCGTAAGCGAGGCGAGCTTGAACGCCAGCGGAACTCCGGTCGCACGGCCGCGCACCGCGCAGGCCAGCCCCGCAGCCACCGCCATGCCTGCCTATCCCGGAGGCCCGATCCCCGGCGAGGTGATCCCGGAAACGCTCGAGGAAGCCAGCGGCGGATAATCCGGCGCAAACGGAGCGGGCGAGAGGGCTCTAGCTTCCCTCTCGCCCTCCGCCATAGCTCGGCAGGCCCCATTCCCAATGGATTGCGGCACTGCGCAGTGCAAAGCCGCAAGCAAAAGCGAGCGCCCATGCGGCAGCGTCAGTCAGGCCAAGGTGCGGGGCGGCCAGCATCCCGGCGACTGTCAGCGTCGCGGTGAGCGCGGCCGGGGTCACGTAGAGCTCGGGGCTCATGATGATCGAGGGGCGGCCTGCCACCACATCGCGGATAATCCCGCCGACGCAGCCGGTTATCACCCCCATCAGCGCAGCCGGGATCGGCGGCACGCCATAGGCCAGCGCCTTGGCGCTGCCGAGCACGGCATAGGCCGCCAGCCCCGCGCCATCGGCGTAATCGAAGCCCTTGCCCTCCCACCAGCGCACCGGCGTGAACCACGCGATCAGCGCGGTGCCGAGGCACACGGCGGCAACCCACGGATCGTCAATCCAGAACACTGGCGCAGCGATCAGCAGATCGCGCACTGTCCCTCCGCCGACGCCGGTCACCAACGCGAAGAAGGCCATGGTGACGAAGGTCTGCCGGAGCCGCGCCGCCAGCACCGCGCCCGACAGCGCGAACAGGGCGATGCCGACGATGTCGAGCAGGTCGAGGATCGGGGTGAGGATGATCGGGGTCACGAAGCCTTCACCCGCGCTTTGCGACGGCGGAACATCAGCACGCAGCCGATCAGCGCGCCTGTCAAGGACAGGGCGGCAAACAGGATCAGGAGCGGATGACTGGTATCCTCACGTTCCGAAAGGTCCATGATGTGAAGGCCCCATGCAAAGTCGAAGGCGCGCCACCAGCGCGTGCGCACCGCTTCGATCTCGCCGGTATCGCGCCCGACATAGACATTGGTGCCATCGACCAGCTTGACCTGCCACACGGCCAGCGGGCGGCGGAAATCAAAAGGGGTGCGATCCGCAGGAAACAGCGTCACGCGGCCGGCCTTGTCGCCGCCGGTAATGCGCTGCGCTACCAGCGCGCGGGCAGCAGCGGCATCAAGCGGCGCGAGCGCGGCGCCGGTCGCGAAATCGACGCGGCGTGTGTCACCCTCCAGCGTCGTCAGGATCGCCACCGCGCGGCCGTCCTGCATGGTGACGCGCATCTCCTTGAGCCCCGCATCTGGCGCGGCAAGCGTGCTGCCGGGGATCACCAGCGCCGCAGGATCGGCCTTGATCCGGAGGTGATCGCCGCGCACTTCCCCGATCGGGCGCAGGGTCATCAGCAGGCCGGTTGCCAGCCACATCGCAATCGGCACGCCGACCAGCCAGCCGAGCCAGATGTGCCATTTGGCAAGCGTGCGCATGATATTTGTCATGCCCGTGCCATGAAGAAGGCAGGTCAGGCGTGCAAGATGTTCCCAATCGCTTCGGCTGCTGCAATGCAATCAAGATCGGCCCAGCGCGGGCCGATGACCTGCATCCCGCACGGCAGCTGCGCACCGAGATAGGTGCCGCTGCCGATCGGCACGATGGTTGCCGGAAGGCCCGGGAAGGTTGCCATGCCCGACCACATCAGCCCGCTGCCCCCCGGCTCCTCGGTGCCGTCGATGTTCAGGGTCCCGCGGAACACTGCCTTGTCGCTGTGCGGCACGGCCAGCACCGGCGCGGGCGGAGCGAGGACGAAGTCATAGTGGGCAAACAGCGCCTCCCACTGTGCGATTGCCGTGGCCTGCGCATTCAGCAGTGCGAACCAATCGGCTGCGGTCGCCTGCTTGCCATCGGGCGCAGGGGCGCCGCCCGACATGGTGATGTTCATCATCTTGAGATAGCTGCGATAATGCGCTGCCTGATCGGGAAGCAGGCCGCTTGCTCTGTCGATCCGTACGCCTGCGCGGGCCAGCGTCTCAAGCGCGGCTTCGGTGGGTTCGCGCACGCTTGCATCGACAGGCGCGCCGGGAAGGGCGGTGATCGCCAGCAACCGGCAGTCCTTCAGGGGCTTGGCGCGGCGGCGCAGCGGGAATTCCGCCCCGATCTCCACCAGCACGGCAAGATCTGCTGCATTGCGCGCCAGCGGTCCGGCAATTGAAAGCGGACCATCGGCAGCCGCGACAAAGCCTTCGCGCCGGCTCATGGCGGGGGGATCGTGGCCGGTCTTGGGCACAAGGCCCCAGGTGGTCTTGTGCCCCCACACGCCGCAGAAATGCGCCGGCACGCGCACCGATCCGCCAATGTCGGTGCCATAGTCGCAAGCGACCATGCCGCTGGCGACCGCTGCCGCGCTGCCGCCGGATGATCCGCCGGGGGAGCGATCCGGGTTGTGCGGATTGGAGGTGCGGCCATAGACCGGGTTGAAGCTCTGCCAATCGGTGAGATCGACCGGCACGTTGGTCTTGCCGATGATGATTGCGCCCGCCGCCTTCAACCGCCTGACCAGCAGCGCGTCCTTGGGGGCCGGCTTGTCCTTGAACTGCGGGTGGCCCCAGGTTGTCGGCAGCCCGGCGACGTCGAAGCTTTCCTTGATCGTCATCGGCACGCCGAACAGCGGCTGGCCTTCGCGCGGGCCGGCTGCATCGAGCGCCCTGGCCTCGGCATAGGCCGCCTCGAAATTGGGCACAGCAAGCGCATCAATGGCGCTGTCTTGTTCTTCGACACGCGTGATCGCGGCATCGACGGCTTGGGCAACGCTCATGCTGCCGGAGCGGATGGCTGCGCTGGTGGCGAGCGCGCCGGGTTCTGCGGTCAGTTGCGGATAGGCCATGCGTGAATTCTCCCCTCGGCCCAGCGATAGGCAAAGCCGAGGGGAGGGGCAATTCACATATGGATGGGTTTCCCCGTCACTGCCATCGCCGCTTCCTTGAAGGCTTCGGCGTGGGTGGGGTGGGCGTGGCAGGTGTAGGCGATGTCTTCGGATGTGGCGCCGAACTCCATCGCCTGCGCGGCCTGCGCGATCATGGTGCCGGCAAGGCTGTTGATCATCCACACACCAACGACGCGGTCGGTTGCGGCATCGGCGATCACCTTGACGAACCCATCGGTGTCGCGGTTGGCCTTGGCGCGGGAGTTCGCCATCATCGGGAACTTGCCGACCTTGACGGCAAGGCCCTTTTCCTTGGCCTGTTCCTCGCTGAGCCCCACGCCTGCAATTTCGGGCGCGGTGTAAACGACGCTGGGGATCACGTCATGGTTCACGATGCCGGTCAGCCCGGCGATGTTTTCAGCAACCGCAATGCCTTCATCCTCGGCCTTGTGAGCGAGCATCGGGCCGGGCACGACATCGCCGATCGCCCAGATATTCGGCACCGCTGTGGCAAAATCGTGATCGATCTCGATCTGGCCGCGGCTGTTGAGGCTGAGGCCTGCCTTGTCGAGCGCGAGGCCCTCGGTGTTCGGACGCCGTCCGATGGCAACCAGCACGTGGCTGGCGGGGATCGTCTTGGCCTCGCCGCCAGCAGCAGGTTCGACCGTAAGGGTAACGGTCTTGCCGTCCACCTGCGCGCCCGTAACCTTGTGGCCGAGCATCATGTCCATGCCCTGCTTCTTGAAGATCTTCTGCGCTTCCTTGCGCACTTCGCCGTCCATGCCGGGGAGCAGCTGGTCGAGGAATTCAACCACGGTGACCTTGGCGCCCAGACGCCGCCACACTGAGCCGAGTTCGAGGCCGATCACGCCGCCGCCGATCACCACGAGGTGTTCGGGCACTTCATCGAGGTCAAGCGCGCCGGTGGAATCGACGATGCGCTTGCCTGCATTGTCCACGGTCACACCGGGGAGCGGGGTGACGCTGGAGCCGGTGGCGATCACGATGTCCTTGGCGGTGTGGGTCTGGTCGCCGACGCGGACGGTGTGCGCGTCCTCGAAGGCGGCATGGCCCTTCAGCCAGGTGACCTTGTTCTTCTTGAACAGGAATTCGATGCCGCCCGTAAGCTCTCCCACGGCCTTGGTCTTTTCGGCCATCATCTTAGTGAGATCGAGCGTCGGGGTGGCGGTGATGCCCCAGGTGGCAAAGTGGCCGCCTGCGGCTTCCTCGAACAGTTCCGATCCGTGCAGCAGCGCCTTGGAGGGGATGCAGCCGACATTGAGGCAGGTGCCGCCGAGCGTGGCGCGGCTCTCGACGCAGGCGGTCTTGAGGCCCAACTGCGCCGCGCGGATTGCCGCGACATAGCCGCCGGGGCCGGCACCGATGACCAGGACGTCGTAATCGTAAGTGTGGTCAGCCATGGTGGGTCTACCGTTCCTCTTGCGCCGCTTCGTGCGGCCTTATGTGTTCCTGCGCGCGGCGACTTCAAGCTCTATCGCCTCCAGCGTTGCGGCCATGGTGCGCCCGTGCCGCCCGAGCTTGAGATCATCCCTTAGCACCCGTGCTGGGTTGCCTGCGACAAGGCTGTGGGCCGCCACGTCCTGTGTCACCACTGCGCCGGCGGCGATGATGCACTGATCGCCCACACTCACCCCCGGCAGAATGATCGCATTCGCCCCGACAAAGCACCGCGATCCGATAAAGGTATCGCGGTGATAGCCGCCGACGAAATCGTGGGTCAGCACCCGCGCCCCCGGAGCGATCAGCGTGTGCGCGCCGATATGCACGCCGCCGGGGTTGGTGAAATCGAGGTGCGCCTTGCCCGAAATCCGCACACCCTCGCCCAGATCCATACCCCACACGCGCCGCAACCACGCAGACCGCAGACGGGTCAGGGCGACCTGAAGGGCGGTGCGCAGGCGGACGAGCATGGGCGGGCTTTCCCCCCTTTTTTACAGGTCGATCAGCATCCGGGTGGGATCTTCGATCGCTTCCTTGATGATCTTCAAGGCGGTCACCGCCTCGCGCCCGTCGATCAGGCGGTGATCGTAGCTGAGCGCCAGATACATCATCGGGCGGATCACGATCTGGCCATTGCGGACCACCGGGCGGTCCTCGATGCGGTGGAGGCCCAGCACGGCCGATTGCGGCGGGTTGATGATCGGCGTCGACATCAGGCTGCCGAACACGCCGCCGTTGCTGATCGTGAAGGTGCCGCCGGTCATGTCTTCCATGGTCAGCGTGCCCGCCTTCGCGCGCGCGCCGAAATCGGCGATGTCCTGCTCGATCCGGGCAAAACCCTTCTTGTCGGCATCTCGGATGACGGGGACGACAAGGCCGTTGGGGGCGCTGACGGCCACCGAGATGTCGACATAGTCATGGTAGATGATCTCGTCGCCTTCGATATAGGCGTTGGCGGCAGGCACATCCTTCAGCGCAAGGCAGGCGGCCTTGGCGAAGAAACCCATGAAGCCGAGGCGAATGTCGTGCTTCTTGGCGAACAGGTCCTTGTACTTGTCGCGCGCTTCGATGACGGCGCTCATGTCGACATCGTTGAAGGTGGTCAGCAGGGCTGCATTGTCCTGCGCGGCCTTCAGACGCTTGGCGATGGTCTGACGCATGCGGGTCATCTTGACGCGCTCGGTCCCGCGCGCGCTGCCCGAGGCAACCGACGCAGCGGGGGCGGCGGCCGGAGCAGGAGCGGGCGCCGGGCCCTTGGCCTTGGCTTCGGCGGCGGCCAGCACATCTTCCTTGGTCA